>JANYKK010000107.1 GCA_025361585.1 Methylobacter sp.
ATTGCATTGCTGGAATATTTGTTCCAGGTTCCGGCAAACAGAATAGGTTTTACGGTGCTTAGCGTCGGCCAGCTTAAAATAATGCAAGAGGTTATTACGCTGACAATATTCGTCCCTTTCTCCGTAATGTATCTGAAAGAACCGTTGAAATTGGATTATTTGTGGGCGGGGCTTTGCCTTGTTGGAGCGGTGTACTTCATGTTTCGCAGCCGGTTTGCATAACAAGCTTACTTGGTTTTCGCCTTCACCGTAGCAACAGACACGGCGTTGCCTGCCGAATGCAAGGTTACGCTCAAGAGTCCTGAAATATTCTCCCAACGCATCACGTTTTTATTGCTGAAGGTCGCATCCTTTACCGGGAGCCCTAGCATTGCCAAGGTGTCTTTGCTGTAGGCTGCATTGCCCAGGCTGCCTTTTACGGTGATTTCATCGACCTTTCCGTCAATAAATTCAACATTGACATCGCCGTCCCGGAATGCACAATGCAGCGCGGGTTTTGCCTGGACGCAGTAAGCGGGATCGCCCAACAACGCCAATGCCTCAATCTTGGTTTTTCCGTCAATCCTCTGACGGTAGGCGGGACTGCGGAATTCACCGTATACGGTAATCCAATCCGCTTTGCCGTCTATGAACACAATCTCAATTTCATTTTCATGGTACGAGCAGTTCCGGGCGGATTCCGACTGGGCGCAGAAAACCGGTTCGCCTAATAATACTTCGATTTCAGCCTCGGTTTTCCCGACGATTTTTGGAATGTTATACAACGCCCCGTCAGCCTCTTGAGCGATTGACGGCTCTGCTGGTGGGTTTCGCGGGATATGTTTGACGGTCACCAGCAGCAGTGCAAAAAATAACATAAGAACCGCTATCTCGCCTTTAACAAAGGCGGGCATTTTTGCGCAATAAGGACAATCCTGCGCTGTTGCGCTAATACGGTTGCCACATACTTTGCAAGTCGTTAATGCCATGTTTATTTTGAAATAGGCGACGGGGATTTTCAGGCATAAAAAAAGAGCTTTAAGAAAAATCTTAAGCCCTTAAATTGTCTATGGTGCCTCGGGCCGGAGTCGAACCGGCACGTCCTTTCGAACGAGGGATTTTAAGTCCCTTGCGTCTACCAATTTCGCCACCGAGGCATCGATAACTTTGGTAAGCCGCGTATTATATAGCAACAGAAAAAATAAACTAGGCCTATCTCTAAAAAACCTCAAGCCTGCCTTAAATGCGATATTTACCGGACTCGGTGAAAAGGTGGGCGTATAAATGGAGTTGCCGATGGCCAATAGTAATTCCCCCAATAATAAGGGTAGCCGCCATAATAGGGATTGTAACCATAGCCATAGCCGAAACCATCGTAACGACTGTCGTATTCATAAACCGGCCACAGGTAAATAGTCGTGGCTGAAATCAACGGTAAACGCAAAACTTTTTTGCCCACCGTCCGCTCAAGATCACCTATAAAAATCCCTGCAACGGTGATTTTCGCATCTTTTTTGTAAACAGCGGGATCGAGAAACTCTGAGCTTTTAAAAACAAATCGCCCCGAATACTGCTTATCTGTTTGCGGCTCACCCTCGTTGTCGAGGGGATAATACAGAACCTGTACTTGGCTGAAATTTTGTTCATTTTCCACATTAACAATGATACCGCCCCATCGTACCGGCGCTTTTTCATACTTAGCAATATTCTGGATAGCCTCAGCATAAGAAACATCATGCAGCGGCGGCTCTTTTATCGCAAGCGGCAAATTCGAGCAAGCGTTCAACAATAAACAGATGAGCAATAAATACCGTTTCATATTTTTCTCCTCATATTTTCAGATTTTTATAAGGGTATACTTAACCAGAAAATCGGCGATAAGGCTATTGTTAAAGATACTTATTCGAGTATAGCCCCGTCGGATTACGCTCTGAAGCAATGGCAAGATCAACACCCCGCATTCTCAAAGACCACAACAGTCCGGGTATTGACCGGATACGAGTTCTCGCGTACCGACTGTTGATCTTCCGGCTGCACTATATCCTGCGGCGATTTCAGCGAGGTGTCTAAAGCCAGCCGCCATGTGCGTCCTGCAATCACCGGCAGTTCAATGCTGACTTGCTGATCCGACATGTTCATTGCCACGTGCAGGTCGGCCTCGTCGTGTTCTATGCCTGCCAGGGTAAAAGCCAGAATCTTGGCTTCAGGATCATCCCATAGCGGTTTGTTGACTTTCACGCCATGCCATTGAATTTCGGCTAGGCCTCGGCCATTGACGGGTTTTCCGGTCAGGAACCGCCTCCGCATGATGGCCGGGTGTCTTTTGCGCAACGTAATCATCAGTTGCACAAAACGTAACATATCGATATTTTGCTTGGTCATATTCCAGTCTATCCATGACAATTCATTATCCTGGCAGTAACAATTATTATTGCCGTGCTGGCTGTTTAGTAACTCGTCGCCCGCCAGCAACATCGGGACGCCCTGGCTGAGCAGCAGCATCGCGAATACATTTTTCGCCTGTTTTTTGCGCAACGCCAGAATGCCCGCATCTTGGGTCTCTCCCTCAATGCTGCAATTGAAACTTAAATTATCATTGCAGCCGTCCTGGTTATGCTCGCCGTTGGCATAGTTGTGTTTTTCGTTGTAACTGAACAAATCGTACAATGTAAAACCGTCGTGGCAGGTAACGAAGTTGATGCTATTGATCGGCAACCGGCCTTTGTGCTCGTACAGGTCGTTGCTCCCGCAAAGCCGGGTTGCCAGCTCGTTGACCAAGCCCTTGTCGCCGCGTACAAAACGCCGGATCACATCCCTATATCTGCCGTTCCATTCGGCCCAGCGATAACCGGGAAAACTGCCGACCTGATACAGGCCTGCCGCATCCCAAGCCTCGGCAATCAGCTTGGTTTTAGCCAACTGCTCCGACAGCTCGATGCCCCAAAGCAACGGCGGGTCTTGCAAAACTTCGCCGCCCTCCCCTCGCGCCAACGCACTGGCAAGGTCAAAGCGGAAACCGTCCACATGCATTTCCCTGACCCAATATTCCAGGCAGCTGATGATGAAGTTGGCGACCAGCGGATGATTGGCGTTTACCGTGTTACCGCAGCCGGTGTAATCGTGAAGGATGCTTTTATCGAACTTGTCATGATGATAAAAAATGTCATCGCCTATGCCCCTGAAGTTGATGATCGGGCCGTCCGCGCCAGCCTCTGCGGTATGGTTAAACACCACATCCATGATCACGCCCATACCGGCGCGGTGCAGCGCTTTGACTAGGTCACGGAATTCCTGCACATGCGTGCCCTGCTCCGGGGTGACACAGTAACCCGGGTGCGGACTAAAAAAACTGTGAGTGCTGTAACCCCAATAATTTTTCAAGCCCATGTCGGCGGTGTATCTGGGCACATCCTGCTCATCGAAAGCCATCACCGGCAACAGTTCGACATGGGTAATACCGAGTTTTTGCAGATACGGAATTTTTTCAATCAAGCCGGAAAAAGTCCCCGGATGTTCCACTTTTGAAGAGGGATGCCTTGTAAAACCGCCGACATGCAGTTCGTAAACGATGGCTTTTTCGCTACGGATGCGTAGCGGCACATCGCCTTCCCAATCGTAACGATCATCAACGACAACGCAACGCATAGCGGTAAGCTTATTGTCGCCCGGCAGACACGCCGCCTTGCGATTCCAACGCTTATGACTGACTGCGCGAGTCCAAGGATCGATCAGCTGTTTGTCTTTATCAAAATGCAGACCCGCTTCACGAACTTGAGTCGGCCCGTCCATACGCCACGCATACCATGTGCCGACCGGCAAGGCAGCCACATAAACGTGCCAGGAAAAAAAAGTGCGGTTGATGTCTTCCTGCAACACGATGGTTTGAAAAGGCTCAACGCAGTCCGATGTGTTAAACAGCAAAAGCTCCACGTGCGTTGCATAGCGACTGAAAATGGAAAAATTAACACCCTTGGTTTTAGCCCTGGAACCGGAAGGATAAGGACTTCCCGGCTTTACCTGATATTCTTTTTTCTGCATGGCCTCATCTCGCTTCTTGTCACCACAAAGCTTAATCAATTAGTTTAGGTTGTTTTTCAACTGAAAATAGGACGTCATGACCGCTCTAGCCTTGGAATTGGAAACAGGAAAAAACGCTTACCAAAACAACAGGCATAAAAAAAGGCGCGTCGGAACACCGGCGCACCTTTTTTGTGAGCAATCGAAACGATTAAACGCTTACTGCATCGGCAACTTCATTAAACGCTTCAACTCTGGTTTTTCCGGTTTTGATCAGGTCAACACCCATATCGACCACCATTTTGCATAACCCTGGCGTTTTGTAAACGATCAAGCCTAAATAACCGACAGCAGGGATGGCGATAAAGGCTGCGATAAACCCGTTAAGACCAACGACTCCCATCAGCTTTATCATCAATACAACCGCATCCAACGGCAGCAAAACCATGGCGCCAAAATAGACGATTACCATAAATACGGACACCACAAAAACCACAAACTGAAGTAGCCTGACCAACGCAACGTTAACTTTTTTCATATTCCTTTCACAACCTGATTAAACTTAAAGATTCTTTTTAGCCGGAAAAACGGCCTCTAGCGTGTTGTCAAAAACACCGCTATTTGATGCGGCAAATTATACCTTAACACCGACAAAATCATTCATTTTTTTCGGTCGGTTCTTTACGAAGAAACAAGCGGTATAAAACAGATCCTGCAATAAAACCACCCAAATGAGCCCACCAAGCCACGTCGACTGTATCGCCCCCAAACAGCATGACTGTTGTCGCACTGTGCAATTGAATCAGCACCCACAAACCTAAAAAAGCTATCGCCGGAACATGTATTACTATAGGCAAAAACAGGATAGGAACCCACACTACCACGCGTTCAAACGGATATAGAAAAAAATAAGCCGCCAATATGCCAGCTATCGCACCCGATGCACCAACAACGGGAATGGAGAGGTTCGGATCAAAAAACCACTGCAAAAAAGTAGCCAATAGCCCGCATACCAAATAAAAAATCAAGAATGGCAAACGCCCCATCCTGTCCTCAACATTGTCGCCGAAAATCCATAGAAACCACATATTCATGATCAGGTGCAGCCAGTTTCCGTGCAAGAACAAGCTGGTCAAGAAAGACAAATAGCCATCGAAAGGCAAGCCATAATACGGATTGGTATAGCGTACAGGCACCATGCCGTAAAGATTGAGAATTCGCAAACTTAACGAGTCAGGCATCAATTTCATCGTCACAAAAATAACAATACAAATCGCCATTATTGTCCAGGTGACTAGAGGCTTTGAATTGCAGGGTGCGGTATCTCTAATGGGTATCATGGCTTTTTCCTTAATCTTGTCGATGCGGCAGATTTCTAACTTAGCTTAAGAGCTAAAAAACCGATTTGCAATCAATAGTTATTTAATCATAACCCTGAGTACAAAAAGCCTATAATAAGCACTCAGATTGCTTTCTATCATCCTTGCGCTTACCACTTTACGATTCATGCAGCCTACTTCTACAGACAAAACCTCATCCTTTTCAGGCCTAGCGCTTGATGAACAGCTGCTATCGGCAGTCAAAAAAATGGGTTTTGAACAGCCCACGCCAGTGCAACAAAAGTCGATCCCCCTGGCTATGGAACACAAAGATCTGCTGGTCAGCGCCGAAACCGGCAGCGGCAAAACCGCCGCATTCCTGCTGCCGACACTGCATCATTTGCTCACTTTGCCCTCGAAAAACTCCGGCACCCGGGCCTTGGTGCTGACGCCAACTCGCGAACTGGCCCAGCAGATTTTCAAGCACTGCCAGCAATTGACTGAGTTTACCGAATTGAAAACCGGACTGATTACCGGTGGCGATGATTTCAGGCTACAGCAAAACATGCTGCGCAAAAACACCGAAATTGTGATTGCGACCCCCGGCAGAGTGCTCGAGCTGATGGAGCAAGAGATTCCGAACTTTAGTAACCTGGAAGTGCTGATCCTGGATGAAGCCGACCGGATGCTGGATATGGGCTTTAGCGAAGACGTGCTGGCCATCGCCAACAGCTGCAACGAACAACGGCAAACCCTGCTATTTTCTGCCACCTTGACCCATTTCGGCGTCATCAAGATGGCTGACAAGGTACTGACAAATCATGAAGCCATAGCCTTAAATACGCTACATGACGGGCACCGCAACATCGAACAGCAAATTGTGCTGGCCGACGACAACGACCATAAGCTGAAACTGCTGACCTGGCTGCTGCAAAATGAAACCTACGACAAGGCGCTGGTCTTCACCAATAGCCGGATTCAGGCGGACGCTTTACGCGGGCCGTTACGCGGACAAAAACTCAGAGTCGGTGTGCTGCATGGGGAAATGGATCAAAAAGACCGCAACCGGATGATGGAATTGTTCCGCGATGGCGAAGTCAACGTCATGCTGGCTACCGACCTTGCCGCGCGCGGCTTGGATATCAAGGGCATCAATCTGGTCATCAATTTTGATGTGCCGAGAAACGGCATCAACTATATCCATCGCATAGGCCGAACAGGCCGGATCGACGAACTGGGTTTGACGATTGCGCTGGTAAAGCACACCGAGTGGAATTTGATGTCCGGGATTGAGCGATTTTTGAAGCAGAAATTCAAACACCGCAATATCAAAGAGTTAGCGGGCAAGTATAAAGGCCCGAAAAAACTTAAAGCGTCAGGAAAAGCAACAGGCGGCAAAAACAAAATAGAGCCTAAAAAAGCTGCCGTCGAGAAAGTCAAAATACGTGATCGGGACAAAAAGAATGTCGGCAAAAGACGTGTACCGACAGTAAAGCCGGACATAGAAATCAATCAAACATAAAAAAAGCCCCATTTGCATTGCAGATGGGGCCTTTTTTATGTTTGAAAGCTACTTAAGTTAAGCAAGCTTGCCTAGAACTTGTTTGATCAAATTATCCGGCTTAAAGGGTTTTACAATATAAGAGGTGATGCCTGCCATAATAGCTTCCTTTACCTTGTCGCCTTCAGATGAAGAGGTCAGCATGATCCAAGGTGGCGTGTCCAATTTAGGATCGTCTTTAACGGCCTTATAAAGATCAAGTCCGCTCATGCCTGGCATGTTCCAGTCACAGACTACGAGATTAATCTTTACCTTTCTCATCATTAGAATGGCTTCCTCGCCACCCGGCGCATCGAAAACATGCGTAAATCCAGCCTCTCGCATAATAGCTTTGGTTAGTGTGCGCATTGAGGCTGCATCATCGACAATCAGAATCTTTTTCTGTAGCAATTCTTGTGATATTTCCATTCTTGTTCCAACTTACACTGATTTATGAGCACAGCAATACTTAATTGAAACATTCTACAAGAACTTAAGGTATCCGACAAATAGATTATAAAAAATAATGTTGATAAGCCCCCTATTTACGAAGAAACAGGTTAACAATCAGCGTCAAGATGATGCTGACAACCAGCATAGAGGTGATCGGAATAAACACGAACCGCTGCTCGCCCTCAATACGTATATCGCCGGGCAACCTGCCAAACCAGCTAATCAGCCAGGGCGCGTAACTAACCGCAAGCCCGACAACCGCCAAAACAACGCCAATCACCATCAGTAATTTTCCGAATGCCATTTGCAATCCCCCGCTTAAGATAATTGCGCCGCTAACAAGAAAATCCCCGTTAAGGTAAAATACCAAACATTATCACTCCTCCACAAGCAAAACAATCGGTTCTGCAATCTATCCGAATCCATAACATGCTAAGAATCACCGAACTTAAACTGCCGCTCGACCACCCTGAAAACCAACTCAAAACCGCAATACTCAATCGGCTTGGCATCAACGCCGAACAGCTCATCACTCATACCATATTCCGGCAAGGTTTCGATGCGCGAAAACGCAACGTGATCCTGCTGGTTTACACGGTTGATGTTGAAACAACCAACGAACCGGCGATTCTTAAACGTTTGTCAGACGATCCGCATATTTCATTAACCCCGGACAGCACCTATCGTTTTGTAACCCAGGCGCCCAAAGAACTGGCGCAACGCCCTGTAATCATCGGCACCGGGCCTTGCGGACTGTTTGCCGGTTTGATCCTGGCGCAAATGGGTTTTCGGCCGATCATTCTGGAACGGGGCAAAGAAGTGCGGGAGCGCACCAAAGACACGTTCGGCCTGTGGCGCAAGGGGCAATTCAACCCCGAATCCAACGTGCAGTTCGGCGAAGGAGGAGCGGGCACCTTTTCCGACGGCAAGCTGCACACCCAGATCAAGGATCCGAACCATTACGGACGCAAGGTGCTCACCGAACTGGTCAAAGCCGGTGCGCCGCCTGAAATCCTCCATGTCAGCAAGCCTCATATCGGCACCTTCAGGCTGGTCACCGTCGTTGAACAGCTACGTGCGACTATCGAATCGCTAGGCGGCGAAATCCGCTTCCAAAGCCGGGTTGACGACATCCTCATCGATAACGAACAGGTGCGCGGCGTGGTGCTCGCCAATGGCGAAACCATTAACACCGATCATGTGCTACTTGCGGTCGGGCACAGTGCACGCGACACCTTTAAAATGCTTTATGACCGGGGCGTTTATATTGAAGCCAAGCCTTTTTCGATCGGCTTTCGCATAGAGCATCCGCAATCGCTGATCGACACCTGTAGGTGGGGCAGTAATGCCGGACATCCGTTACTGGGCGCTGCCGATTATAAGCTGGTGCATCACTGTAGCAACGGGCGTTCCGTGTACAGCTTTTGCATGTGCCCCGGCGGCACCGTGGTAGCCGCAACTTCAGAGGCGGGGCATGTGGTCACCAACGGCATGAGCCAGTACTCGCGCAACGAACGCAATGCCAACAGCGGTATCGTCGTCGGCATTACGCCTGACGATTATCCCGGACATCCATTAGCAGGCATCGATTTTCAACGTCATCTGGAAGCGAATGCGTTCAAATTGGGCGGAGAAACCTATGACGCGCCAGGACAGCTGGTTGGCGACTTCCTCGCCAAACGACCTTCTTCGACATTAGGTTCGGTACAGCCTTCCTATACGCCGGGCGTATACTTGTGCGACCTCAGCCCGGCTTTACCGCAATACGCGATAACTGCAATACGCGAAGCGATACCGGCTTTCGATAAAAAAATAAAGGGCTTTGCGATGAACGACGCGGTATTGACTGGGGTTGAAACCCGCACCTCATCGCCTATTCGCATCAAGCGCAACGAGCATTTCCAAAGCCTGAATATCAAAGGCCTGTATCCGGCCGGAGAAGGTGCTGGCTATGCGGGGGGGATTCTGTCAGCGGCGGTGGATGGCATCAAGGTTGCCGAGGCATTAGCGCTGGCCATGTGCTAATCAATAATAAGTGATCGCCACGAACGACTGCATGGGCAGATATTTTGCTCCATGCAAAATCTGCATTCCCCACATCCCTGTGGGTTATGCAGGAGGTACGACCCCAAGGACGGGGGAGGTAGAATTGCGTCTGGAACAGCCAATCGAGAGCACCAACAGTAGGCGCTTTAGGCGACGCATGGAGCAGTTGCCGAGGCACGAAGAAAAAAACTTCGTGTTCTGTGCCTTCGTGGTGACACACAATCTACTTACATTTTATTGAATATACCGACTGACTCATTTTTATCCCCCGTTCCGTTAAAAAACAGTGGGATATTTTATTGCTTGGCCTTTTTCAGCCAATGCTCAAAAAACTGGTCTTCCGGCAACGGTTTGCTGAAATAATACCCCTGATAACAGGGGCAGCCGCTTTCTTTTAAAAACTCCAATTCCTCTTTCGATTCGACGCCTTCCGCGACAACATTTAGCTTCATGTGTTGGGCTATCGCAATAATGGTACCCACAAAAACAGCTTCGCTTTCATCTTTAGTTATGTCTTCAACAAAGGATTTGTCGATTTTTAACTGATCCACCGGCAAATGTTTCAGGTAACTCAAAGATGAGTAACCGGTACCAAAATCATCTATAGAAAAGGTATAACCAAACGTCTTCAAATGCTTGATTTTATCAATGGCTGCGTCAACATCGTTCATCAACAGGCCTTCGGTAAATTCGAGCATGATTCTTGACGGGCTTATCTGGTATTGCTTAACCAGCTTCGCAAGTATCCCCACAAAATCGTCATGATAGAACTGCCGAGGACTGATGTTAATTGCCAAATGCGGCAAATGCACCTGCTGCCTATCCCATTGCCTAAGATGGATAAATGCTTGCTCAAGCACCCAAGCACCCACCGCCTGAATCAGGCCGCACTCTTCTGCGATAGGAATAAACTTGTCGGGTGGGATAAAACCCTTTTTAGGATGATTCCAGCGAATCAGGGCTTCGGCCCCAATAAGATGGCCGTGATAATCGACCTGCGGCTGATAATACAAGGACAGCTGTTTTCCATCCAACGCCTGACGCAACTCTTTTTCGATCAGCATTCTTTCCATAGCAACTTCCTGCATACTGTCCTGGAAAAACTGCAACATATTACGACCGCTTTCTTTAGCGCGATACATGGCGGTACCGGCCTGTTTAAGCAAGTCGTCGGGCGGTATGCCGGAGTTCTCTGTGAACATCGCAATGCCGATGCTGGAAGAAATATAGAGCTTGTGGTTCATGACAGAGTAAACCTGACAAATAGTCTGTTGCAGTTTTTCCGCAATATGCCGGGCCTCATTGCAGGCAGGCTCTATTTGTTCGCTCAATTCGGTCAAAATAACCACAAACTCATCGCTACTGATACGAGCGACTGTATCGCAATCCCTGATATGAAGCTTCAAGCGGTATGCGGCTTCCACAAGAACCCTGTCCCCGGCCGAATGCCCAAGGGTTTCATTAATGTTCTTGAAATGATCGAGATCGATAAACAACAGCGCACCGTTTTTCCCTGACCGCCCGGTTATCGCCAGCTCATGCGCTAAGCGGTCATTCAACAAACGCCGATTGGGCAATTCGGTTAACGGGTCGTAAAAAGCCAGCCGCTTGATTTCTTCCTCATCGCTTTTTAACTGGCTAATATCGCTAAAAATGGCCGCGTAATTGCTGATCTCATTGGTTTCATCGTCCCGAATTTCGGTGATAGTCAGCAATTCAGGATAAACTTCGCCGTTTTTGCGCCGGTTCCAGATCTCACCCTGCCAGAAACCGTATTTATTGATTTTTCCCCACATCGCGTTATAAAAACTTTTATCATGCCGCCCCGAACTGATAATGGCGGGGGTTTTGCCGATAACTTCCTCTTCCGTGTAGCCGGTAATTCTGGTGAATCCGGCGTTACAGGTCTGAATGATCACATATTTATCGGTAGTGATAACGCCTTCCTGGGTGTTATCAATAATCTTTTTCGCCAACCCCAGATTCTTTAACGAATCTTTTAACAGTACATCCCTGTGTGCCAACGATTCTTTAAGCTCTTCGACATAGGTGCTGCGAAATCCCGCCAAGATGTCAGTCAGGTTGATAATGCCGATTAAATTATTTTTATGGTCGGTCACGCCAAGATGCCGAAAACCGTTTTTCAGCATGATCTTCTTGGCCTGATAAAGGCTTTCGCTTTCATTGACGGTAACCAGATCTCGGCTGGCATAGTCTGCAACCATGGGATTGAGTATGACCGAAGCCAGTGCTTTGACCACATCCCGCTCGGTCAGGATGCCAACCGATTCATCGGGAAATTCGACCCGTATCGCATCGGAATGCGAAGAATGCATCAACTTGCTGGCTTGCGCCATGCTCTGCGTTGATGGGATCATCGGCGGAATAGGCTTTAATACGCTGCCCGCCGTTTTTAACACCAGAAAAAACTCGAAATTATGCTTCTTGATCACATCGGTTTGAGAAATGATGCCCTGCTGTTTGCCCTGATCATCGACTACAACATAGTGGCGCACACCGTCTTTCTTAAACTTAAGCGAAACTTCCTCAAGACTCACATTTTCATTCACACAGATGACCGGGCTGCTCATGCCTTCAGAAACAGGCGTGGATCGAGCCTCAGCCGATGAAAAATCGAATTTCAGTACATCCCGTTCCGTCCAGATGCCAATGATTTCATCGTCCACTGCAATCAAGATAGCACTACAGTTTCGCTCCGCCATTTTGACTGCCGCGTCATGCATCGTTTCATTGGGCAGGCAAGTCAATAAAGTAGTTTGGGTAATATCCTTTATCGAAATGGCATGTAAATCAAAATTGCTCATGAATTCTCTAGTTTATGTACGTATTATCCGACAGATGATACCATCAAGGCGTTATTATCTAAAATTCAGCCTCATCAAAGCGCCGGATGACCCCGGCTAAATTTAGCCACAACAAGCCAGCCAAATAAACAGCTTGAATTTTTTCAAGCTTCACACGCGCCTAAAAACCTGTCCATCCTCAATAAATCCCAAGCAAATCTGGCATTAAAAGCCCGTTCAAATTAAAATAGTCGGCATTCTTATTGAATGCATTCAATAAACATAGCGCGACTTTCTAAACCTGATGGACTTTTGATGACTGATTATAAACTGACCCACCTTAAACAACTGGAAGCTGAGAGCATTCATATTATCCGTGAAGTCGCAGCCGAATTTGAACGCCCGGTGATGTTGTATTCGGTCGGCAAAGACTCCGCCGTGATGTTGCATTTGACCATGAAAGCCTTTTATCCG
>JANYKK010000114.1 GCA_025361585.1 Methylobacter sp.
GGCAGCAAGATTGTCTGCACCTTAACCGGCAACGGCTTGAAAGATCCCGATACGGCTATAGCGCAATGTTCGGCAGCGCATCCGGTGACGATAGAAGCCAGTCTGGATGCGGTTAAGCGGGCTATTTTGGATTGTTTGTAAAATTTTTTTGCGACGAACGAACGGGGCGGAGGCGGTGGATTCATAATGAATTGGGCGTTATTCTTTCAGTTATTCGCCTCTGCTGTTGTTGCTTTTTGCGGAGCGTGGCTGGCGCACGGTTTCTCAGCTGAACGTGACCTTATAAACAAGCGTCGGGAGCAACGGACGACATACTCATTGAACTTCGCCGTGATCTGCGCCGAGAGCTTTTCGTTGCCCAATATTTTGCCATGACAATATCGGCATAAACAGCGCACCCGAAAATAGTATTCGTAAATGGTGCGTGAATGGACTCTTGTTTTGGTTGTATGAGTAGCTTACACTTAATTATAGATAGTTATTTTTTTTCGGGGGATGCGTTATGACAGCTGTAACATTCGATACGCTTAAGTTCGTTGAAAAGCTAAAATCCGCTGGTGTCCCCGAAGAACAAGCTAAAGCAATGTCGGAAGCTTTTCGTGATGCAACCGGTGAAGCTGAATTAACAACCAAGCGTGATCTTAAAGATACTGAATTAAAGCTAGAGGCGCGCATTGATAAGCTTGATACGCGCATAGGAGGGGAGTTGATGCTTGTAAAATGGATGTTGGGTGTTATTATTGCGGCTGAGGCTATGCCGTGGTTTGTTAAGCTATTTACATAGCGGATGTAGGGCGTCAATAGCTAGCGAATATGATCAAATAATCTAAAGCCGACAAAAGTCGGCTTTTTTATTGGGAACCCAATGTATTATCAAGGCGTAAAAAAAACCATCGTTACCCGTCCGGCCGCTAAAAAGAGCGCTAAATTGGGTGAAATGCATCCGGTATTGGAACGTATTTTTTTAGCCAGGGGCTTAACGTCTACAACCGAACTTGACCGGACGCTGGCAAAGCTTCCGTCGCCGTGGCTGCTGTCGGGCATGGAAGAGATGGTCGGCCATTTGGTCAGTGCGATCAATGAACAACAGCGGATTTGCATCGTGGCCGATTTCGATGCCGATGGCGCAACCAGTTGCGCTGTGGCTATTAAAGGCTTGCAATTGTTGGGGGTAGGGGAGGTATCGTTCGTCGTACCTAACCGGTTTGAGTACGGCTATGGCTTGACGCCTGAAATCGTCGATCTGGTTCAACAGCAAAATCCTGATGTGATTATTACTGTCGATAACGGCATATCGAGCATAGACGGGGTTAAAGTAGCCAAAGAACTAGGTATCAAAGTCCTGATTACCGATCATCATTTGCCGGGACATGAGTTGCCTGTTGCTGACGCTATCGTCAATCCAAATCTGGCTGATGACAAGTTCCCTAGCGGCGCTCTGGCCGGAGTCGGCGTGATGTTCTATGTGCTAATGGCGTTAAGGAGCCGATTGCGGGAGCAGAACTGGTTCGAGCAAAATCAGGTTCAAGAACCCAATCTTGCCCAGCTGCTTGATTATGTTGCATTGGGTACGGTTGCCGATGTGGTGGCGCTGGATCAAATCAACCGGGTTTTGGTGCATCAGGGGTTGTTGAGGATACGCACCGGGCGGGCGCATCCGGGCATTAAGGCGCTGATCGAAGTATCGGGCAGAAAGCCGGAAGCCATTTTTGCAACCGACTTGGGTTTTACGTTGGGGCCACGGCTTAATGCTGCCGGACGAATGGATGATATGTCATTGGGCATTCAATGTCTGCTGACCGAAGATCCGGCGTTGGCAAAACAAATGGCGTTACAGCTAGATGAGCTGAACAATGACCGGCGGGAAATTGAAGGGCAAATGAAAAATGAGGCCATGGCCTTGTTAAGCGAGATGAAAAAGCTTGATGAGCACCATTTGCCTGCGGGCGTCTGTCTATATGACGCAAACTGGCATCAGGGTGTTATCGGGATTTTGGCCTCGCGGATTAAAGATCAACTGCATCGCCCGGTTGTGGCCTTTGCGCCTGCCGGAAAAGATGAGATAAAAGGTTCCGCGCGCTCGATCCCCGGCGTTCATATCCGCGATGTGCTGAGCGATATAGCCGCAGCACATCCTAAATTGCTGAGCAAATTCGGCGGCCACGCAATGGCCGCAGGCATGAGTTTAAAAATGCACGACTATCCGCCGTTTGCGCTGGCTTTTGATGAAATGGTCAGAAAGCGTTTGCTAACTGTTGATCTGGAACAGAAAATATTTTCCGATGGCGAATTGACTGAAAAAGAAATGACCATTGAGTTTGCCGATTTATTGCAGAACGCGGGTACTTGGGGACAGGAATTCCCCGAGCCCGTTTTTGACGGTGTTTTCGATGTCATTCAATCGCGCATAGTCGGGCAGCGCCATCTTAAATTGGTGCTGAGAAGGCCGCACGGCGAGCTATTAATCGATGCGATTGCTTTTTATGTGGATCAGCCTGAAAATTGGCTGGGCTTACGACATATCAAGGCGGCTTACAAGCTGGACATCAATGAGTTCAGGGGCAATCGCAGTGTGCAGTTTATCGTGCAGTACCTGGAAAAAATCACATAAAAAAAGGGCGGATAAACCGCCCTTTTTTGTAATGCGTAATGCTATTTTTTGGGCTCGGCTGCCTTTTCAACTGGTTTTTCAGCCGCTTTGGCTGGTTCTGGTGTCTTAGCAGGCTCTGCTGCCGCAGGAGCGACAGGTTTTTCTTCGGTAGCTTTTGGTGTAGCCGCTTCTGGAGCTGGAGTAGCAGCTTCAACTGCCTGAGCAGGCTCTGCTGTTGCAGGTTCCGTTACGGCAGGAGCTGTTTCAGCTTTAGGTTGTTCGTCAGTCAACGGTACCAGAATTTCTACTTTGGCCTGTTTACGCAAAGCTTCTATCATGCCTTGAACTTTTTTGCGTTGCAGGAAAGGCGTCAGTTGTTCTTTAACTGTGTCCAATGACGGAGGAGTCAGCGGACGAGAATCTTCCTTTAAAATCACATGATAGCCAAACTGAGTCTTGACGGGTTCCTTGGAGTACTTGCCTTTTTCCAGTGCAGCAACAGCTTCTGAGAAAGGCGCGACCATTTGTCCTGCTGAAAACCAGCCTAAATCGCCGCCATTTTGTGATTCTTTAGCATCCAATGAATTCTTGTTAGCTAATTTGGCAAAATCGGCACCCTTGTCCAATTCAGCAATCAGTTTCTTAGCTTCTTCTTCAGTTTTAACCAGGATATGACTTGCTTTATACTCGGTACCCTTTTCAGCGGCAACTTTGCTGTCATATTCGGCTTTGATTTCCGCTTCAGTAACCGGGTTGGCTTTGATGAAGTTTTGCAAATCAGCTTGAGTTAATAATGCCTTTTTAGCGGCCTCAAGCTGGGCCAGAACTTCAGGCGATTTATCCAGCTGCTTTTGCGCAGCATCCTGAACCAGCAATTCACGTTGAATCAGCTCTTCGATCAATTTTTCTTTAGGAAACGTTTGTCCGTGGCTACGCTCGGCGATTTCTTTTTCCAATGCCTCTAGTGTTGATTTGGCGATATATTGACCGTTGACCATGGCTACAGCATCGGCTTTATTAATTGCTGGCGCAACGGTTGCAGCAGGAGTGCTGCCGGTATCAGCGGCTTTTTCTTGGTTACATCCGGCAAGCAAAGCTGTGCCGACAACAAGCAAGGGGATGAATTTATTTTTCATTTATAATCTTCCTTTAGTTTCTTCAGAGGGGGAAAGAGCATTGATGCCTAATGCATGGATTTGTTGTTTCATCATATCGCCCAGCGCATTGTAAATAAGCTGGTGTCGCTGAACGAGAGATCTGCCTTCAAATACTTCAGCGACGATAGTAACATGATAATGACCTCCGCCGCTACGTACACCTGCATGTCCGGCATGAGCCTTACTGTTATCAATGATTTCCAAAAGCTCGGGATTAAATGAATCATTTAACAGCTTTCTAATTAGTTCTGATGTCATTGTGGAAAGACCTTTTTAAATGGTTTAACGGTAACCTTGGCGTAAACCCCTGCATCGATATAGGGATCAACGTCTGCCCATTGCTGGGCATCGGTCAGGCTGCCAAACTCGGCAACTACTAGGCTGCCGGTAAACCCGCCAGCTCCTGGGTTATCGCTATCTATTGAGGGATGGGGGCCTGCTAAAATCAGACGTCCGGCATCCTGTAATTCTTGCAATCTCTTGAGGTGCGCAGGACGCACGGACAGCCTTTTCTCCAGGCTATCTGCTACATCTTCACTGATAATGGCGTATAGCACAGTTTATTCCTCGGTATCGGGGATATACTTATATAAGAAAAGCATTTGCAGCAAAATGAAAATAACCATTAAAGCTGGTACGCCAAACGTTTTAAAAGTAACCCAGTCATTAGTATCGTAGTTGTACATTACGTAAAGATTAATAAAGCCTACGCTAATGAAAAAACAGCCCCACATTGTGTTTAATCGTTTCCAAATTAAAGCGGGCAAGGTTAAACTGCCGGACATCATTTTTTCGATGAAAGGTTTTTTGCCAACGAACTGGCTGCCTAAAAAAGCAATGCCGAATAGCCATTCTATGATGGATAGCTTCCATTTGATGAATTGCTCATCCTGCAAATAGAGTGTTGCGCCACCCATCACCAGAATTAGCCCTAAGGTAATCCATTGCATGGTTTCAACTTTGCGGTGCTTAAACCAAGCATAGGCCACCTGAATAACGGTTGCTGCAATGATAACGGCGGTTGCGACATAAATGTCGTAAAGCTTAAATGCAATGAAAAATAAAAGGATCGGGAAGAATTCGAAAAGCTGTTTCATTTAGTTGATGAAAGTTGGGTGATCAGGCGTAAGCATCTATTCCTGTTAACGATTGAGCAAGTTTAGCTTGATGCGGTGCATTAAACTCCTGCCTATAGGCGGAAAGTGCTCTTTGAGTTTTTGAGTCGGTTGGTTTGATAATATTGCTTTGGCTTTGCAAATCAACATTAGCCAAGGTTTTTTTAATTTTTTCAGTTGATGAGGGCGGATTAGGTTTTTGGTTTGCAGCATCTTTCGCCGCAGAAGATTCATTATTTTGCGCAGCAGTATTCTTAACCGGTCTCTGGTTAGAACGTACAGGGGCTGAACTTAATGATGAAGGATGAATTGCCATAATATATAAAGCGAGTCGTTACCTGAATATAACTATAGTTCATTGTAAAATCTTTGGTGATGAATGTACATGCTTGAATAACTGTTTCTGTTAAAATAACGATTATTTTTGGAGCAAAGCAGTGGATAAAGACACGCAAACAGCATTAGAGGCGGCAGCGTTCAGGCGCCTGGTCAGTCATTTACAAAAAAACACCGACGTTCAAAATATCGACTTGATGATCTTGGCGGATTTTTGCCGGAACTGTCTGGCTAAATGGTATATGGCCGAGGCGGTAGAGCGGGGCATAGCGATGGATTATGAACAGGCCAGGGAAATCATCTACGGCATGCCTTATAAGGAATGGAAGGATAAATTTCAAACCGAAGCCACACCGGAGCAATTGGCCGCTTTCGACCGCAAACAACAAGCCAAAGCATAATGACTGACAAAGTACAATTCGATGCGATGTTTTCCGGGATCATCGGCCAGGATTACGAGCTGCTAAACCTGATCTGTCCTTTAGCAACAAAAATGAGCCGCCTGGTGGGCGTTGCGGCTTCTGAGTATGCAGCGCAAACAACCGGCAATCTCAATGTCGTCGAGCTGGGCGGCGGCACCGGCATTACCACCTTGGCGCTGTTAACTGCATCGGACAAATTCAATATCTTAAGCATCGATAACGAGCCAGTCATGCAGGATCAAGCCAAAAAACACCTACGCAAATGGGCGGTAGAAGGCAAACTGGCTTTTTGCGGCGATGATGCATTGACTGCGCTAACCAACATTGCCACCGGCAGCGTCGATATAGTGGCGAGTGCCTACACCTTGCATAACTTTCTCGATAGTTATCGCGAGCAAGTCATTCAGCAGATTTTCAGGGTACTAAAACCCGGCGGCCAATTCATCAACGGCGACCGTTACGGGCTGGATGACGTCTCCCAGCATACGCGCACTATCCAGCAGGAAGTCGGCGGCTATTTCAAGGTATTAACCAAACTTAATAAGCTCGACGTACTGGAGCACTGGATCGTGCATTTGTTTAGCGATGAATCGGCTAACCACGTCATGCGTGAAACGGTAGCGTTAAACCAGCTTCGTGATGCCGGATTTTCAAACATCACTCTTACCAACAGGCTAGAAGTCAATGCGCTGGTGACAACCACAAAGCCTAGCTTATAAAATCATTCATGAAACATATCCTTAACATTTTCTTGTTGTTTATTGCCACAACTCAACTAAACGGCTGTGCAAGCTTTGGCAGGGGCATAGCAGAAGCCTATCTGGACAAACAGCAATCGACAGATACCCGTCTTTGTGAAATATGGGGAAAACCTTTTAAGGGACTTACGCCATTTCTGGATAATAAGCTGGGCAAAATGAAGGTGCTGATGGTACACGGTGTAGGTGATCATGCGCCGGGATATTCCACGCAATTTGTAGAAAAATTGGCTGAAGAACTGGGTTTGCCGGTTATGTCAACGCAATATAAAAATATCTCACTGACCAGTCGGCTTGATTCAAGCAAAAATCTGGGATACCGGTCCCGATCCGATAATCTACTTGGGAGAGAGTAGGGAAGACATACTGGTTTCATTCGGCCAATCGTTATGCTGGATGACAAAAAGCAATTGGGGCGACTTGCCGGATGATGTAAAGCAAGCTTGCTCATTTAATGATGACACCACTGCAGCAAATATTAACGTTGATCAGTATGCTTTTATCTCACACAGTCTAGGCAGTCGCATCATTATAGATGGCATGCAACGTATTGCTTCTTTTATGGATAAGCGCGATGCGGATTTTGCTGAAGCCTTAAAAGCCAAAGAAAGCCCATTTATATGATGTCAAATCAACTGCCTATGTTGCAATTAGGGCGCAAATTGCCCGATGTAAGCAATCAGAAAGCCGCGTATTGCCAGCCTGATGGCGATAAATACAAACAGCGCATGCTGCTAAAACGCCGATCATTGCCTTCAGCGATCCCAACGATTTGTTAAGCTACGCAATTCCGCATGGCTTTGTAGAAAAATATCTGGATTCAAGACTATGCATTGATGTAACCAATGTTAGCATCAATGTAGCGACCATTTTTGATGCATTCGGCTTGGGTAAGCTTGCCAATCCAATTGATGCGCATGTAGGTTACGACACCGATAGTCGAGTAGTTGCACTGATCGCCAAAGGCATAGGCAACAAGAATACCGCCAAAGTTGTGAATGATCGTTGTCGTTGGGTTGAAACGATTGATTAGGGCTGTAGGGCTGTTAAAAATTTTTACCACAAAGACGCGAAGATCACTTTGAAGATGTCTCCATAAAGCATAACCAACGATACAATATTAATTTAACATAATATACATATTTGGCGATTGAATGGATTCAGTTAAACTCACTTCAGCGCTTGAATTTGCTAGGGCTAGGGCGCTTGCTAATGTCACGCTTGCCGCTATTCCTGTTATCTTGGAAATATTTTCCCATGTTTTTCTGACTTCTCCTTTGCTTTTGGCAATCATTGCCGCCAAAACAACTTCGTTTCTATTTATTCCGAGTGCATCTGCAATTTTTATAGCAGTTTCTTCTTTTACGTGTCCGGTTTTTCTAATAATACTAACAGATTGTTTTGTAACGCCTATTTTTTTAGCTATTGCGTAATCGCTGCCTGTTTTTGTTTGTATTTCGTCTAAATAATCATTGATTGTTTTCATTGGTTGCTCTTGTTCTTGGAATTTTTAGTCATTCTACGCTTGACCAATTTTTATAGCTATGGTCAACTATAACTGACTAGTCAATTTAGACTGACCATATAACCATAGAGGCAAGCCTATGAACGACCAATTCGCACAAACACCTACCCAGTCTGAATCCGTCACGGTCACGCTAACTCTGGAAGAGTTACAGACTTTACTCGATATTACATACGGTCGTAATATTTACAATAAACTTAAATTTCTTCTACCGAATACCGGCGGCGCTTGCTTCTCTCCTGTCATGCCGTCCGGTGCTGGGCTTAACGCTAAGCAAGGGCAGGAGGGAACTAATGCTTAAGCCAAATTACAATCCATCTGATTTTTCCGCGTTCTGTGTCACTGTCTATGCCGCATCGGCAACCTTGTTAGATTTCGAAGAATACTTCGAATACTACGAAGACCTTTTGCGGCTCCTTTTTTGGAACTATGACGTTGACACTCAAATAGCTATACGCCAGCAAGAACAACAACAAATACAATAAGGTCGTATTATGTCCATTCAGTTCGATAAAGAATACGCCGAAAAATTCATGCAGCTTCCTAAACGCTTGCGTGACAAGATTCTACCGCCTAAAAAGCTGACTTCTGAGCAGCGTCAAAAAGAAAAGCAAGAAAACATTAAGCGTGAAGCTTCAATATTTCCGTTGCATTTAAAAACGAAGCATAGCGCGTCGCGGCATGCAAGGAGGTACGACGCGCAGGGCGCGGCGTGTGAAGCGCCCCCCTATACTAACAGGGGGGGAAAGTCTGAGGATTCTCGCTTGCCGTCTTTTGCGGCTCAAGAACTTTTAAAAGTTACGGCTACAGGCCATCGCGGTAATTTTCAAACCGTTTTAATTCCTCGTCCTGATAAATCCCGCTCCGTTAAGCATAGCTTTGTAGATTGGGTTTCCTTTACTTTTAAAAAGGCTTTGTTGCCTTTGGATTTACATGCCGGTCAGTCGGTTATTTCCGATCATGATTATGTTACTCAGTTGTCCGCTTCGTTATTTGATGTTTTTGGTTATGGTGTATCCGGCCAGCGCCTCAACGGCCTTAATTTCTACGAAAAGTCATTTGATCTAGGTCATAACGGTTGGGGCTTTGTCTGTATTGGCGGTCAGCGAGATACAGTCTTAGTTACGGTAAAAGGGCAGGGCTTGTTATCCGCTAAAGTCGGCTGGGAGCAGCGTCTTTATGATTTCTTGAAAACAATACCTGATTCCCGCTTAACCCGTGTCGATCTTGCTAATGACGATTTTTGTTCAGAAGTCAGTCTCGACGATTATCTTTCTTTTTATCACGCCGGTTTATTCGCTTCTCGTGGTCGTCCGCCTGAAATTGAACAAGCTGGCAATTGGATAAAACCTAATGGTAAAGGTCGCACTCTTTATGTTGGTTCCCGTAAATCCGGTAAGCTTCTTCGTATTTACGAAAAGGGTTTGCAGCTTGCTAATGGTTTTCACGAAAAGTTTCCCAACTGGGTTCGTGTCGAGTTGGAGTTAAAGAGTCAGGATAGAGTAATTCCGTTAGATGCTTTGCTACGTCCAGGCCAATATCTGGCCGGTGCTTATCCCGCTTTGGCTAACTTGCACAAAGTTCAGAGTGTCGTTAAAACGGCAAAGAATATAGTCAAAAGCACGTTTGAGCAATCTCTTGAGGTTACTCGTCATCAGTTCGGTAAACACATCTGGACACACGTTCAAATCCTGGGAGCTGAAGAGGCTATCCGGCGGCTTACAGATGGCAAGGCCGAACTTCCGGCCAAGCTCAATTTTGACACGTTTGATCAATTCCAAGATTTCCAATACCTGCATCAAAGCGGGTTTTTTACTCAACCTCACTCAATGGTGAATTTATGAAAATGCTTGTTTTGGGGTGGCGACACTCTCAAGGTGAAATGGAAGGTCGTCCTTATAATTTTGTGACTCTTTTCTGTTTATCCAGAATGGAACAAAAAGAAACCCAGCGCGGCAGTGCTGGTATTGATATGCGCGGCGATGCCATTCTCGTTGAAAAGCTGAAAAAAATCGATTTTGGTTCGCCTGTTCATTGTGAAATTGAGACTGAGGCTAGGGCAACTGGCAAAGGCCAGTTTGTCGAAACTGTCGTTAATATTTTGCCTGTTCAGGTTGCTACCGCTAAAGCCGTTTAGTGTCATGCCTTATTACTGTCGTGTAAATCTTTTAGATTCTTCCGGCCATTTGATTGGTTCGGATTTCAAGGATGTGTCGGTGATTGCTTCTGGGACTAATTTTTCTGTTCCAACAAACTTCATCGATGCCTTAGCTTTTTGTTCTTCAATCAATCCTTTGTACGAGGCGATTGACGGAATTATGACTTATTCGGGTGGTTCAAGCTTTACTGCTGGTGTTGATTGGCCTGTTGTTTATCAGGGATTTTCTTACGCTGTAGCGCTTTTCATGATTGGTGCTGGTTGTGGCCTGCTGCTTAATGTGGTTCGCAAGGCTAAGTAATGAATTTTTGCAATCGGCTTTCTGGCCTTGTTGGTTGTGGTTTATTTAAACTTTTTAAGGCCTTTTCTTTTTTTATGAGGTGATTTATGGGTGCAAATCCTGTTTTAGCAGCTGCTCAAACTGCTTTTACTCAAGCTGGCGCTGATGCGTCAACAATGGGTGGTTATGTGATCGTTGCCGTTGTTGCGGTTGCAGCGATCGGCATTTTGTTGGCCGTTACCAAAAAAGTCTAATGTCCGAGCTAATTTCTGTCTTGATCGGCAGTTCTTGGGCGATAGCCTTTTTCGTCGGTTTTCGACTGACGGCAATTTAAACGGGCGGGAGGACGCTCCCGCTCAATTTCTTTTTCTGGGTTTTTTAAATGACATTAATAAAAATAGTCTTGTTGTTTTTCTTAATCTTATTTTCAGCTTTTGCCCGCGCGGATACGTATCCTGCTGTATCTCAAGTTAAATATTGCGGGACGTATAATTCGCTGATTTGCTCAACATCTGTTTCTTCTGCCCAGGATTTTTGTAATGGTTCGATCGCTCCGGTACTGCCTTCTTATTATCACATTTCTGGCGTTCAGGTTATAGGTTCACTTTCGGCTTGTAATGTTGCCAATTCTTCTAATGTTATTGCTTTTTCTGTAGAAGTTAATGTTACTACAGTTTATACCTGTCCCGCTGGCGGCACAGTTTCCGGTTCTACTTGTATAAATGTGACCGCATGTCTTATTGGTCAAGTCAGGAATGCAATTACAGAGCAATGTCAGACTCCGCCGCCTGCTTGTACAGCTCCTGCTGTTTACGATAATTTATCGAGTAGTTGTTTAGTCCCCGCATGTCCAACTGGGCAAACTCGTTTGCCTGCTCCTGATAATACATGCGTAACTAATTCGACTTGTCCGGCAACGTTGCCTTTGTGTGCCACACCCGGTTATACCTGTAATAACGGTGATGGTACGCAACAAAATGTCCCGGTTTGTTCAAATGTTTGTCCGGCTGGCTTTCATCAGGTTGGTTCTATGTGTTTGGCAGATAAAACCACGCCTATTTTTTGCCCGTCTGGTTTTGTCGCTAAAGGCGGCAGTTGTGTTGCTGCTGACCCGGTTGCTTGTCCTGCCGGTACTCGTTCCGGCCAAGTTAATGGTGCTACCGTATGCGTTTCCGCTGGCTCTCAAGTGCCCGGTACTCCGCAGCAAGATCATAACACCGCCACTGGCACTGGAACCCAGGCGACTACTACGACCACAAAGGACGCGGCGGGCAACGTTACAGGTTCTCAGACATCTAATACTACGACGACTCAGACGCTTGATTTAAACACTACCGGCATGGCTCGCGAATCGACTTTGCAAGGTATCCTCGATTCAATTATAGGTAATGGTTCTCCTGGTTCTTGGGGTTCGTCTTCTATTGCTGCCCCGCCGTCCTATGCTGACGTTGATGATCAGATTGCTGCTGGTCAATCTGATTTGCGTTCTCAATTTAACGCTTTAAGAGCATCGCTAAGTGGTTTAATTACCCCGTTGTCTGGAGGCGGCTCAATTTCTTGTGATGGTGGTTTTACGCTTTCAAATGGTGTTCATGCTTCAATTTGTTTTAGTCAGTATTCTTCGTTATTTTCTAAAATTGGAACCGTTGTTCTCTTTGTTGCCACTGTTTCGGCTGTTCTGTTGGTGCTTGCGTGATTGCTTATTTATTTTCAATTTCTGATTCAATTGGGCATTTTTTCGATTGGGTAATCAATTTTTTTACTCATGGCATTTATGACTTTGCTGTGTGGGCATTTGCTGGTTTTGTGAAATATTCAACGCTCGCAATATTGAAGTTCGCGTTATGGGCTTTGCCCTTTTCTTTCGACGTTGCGCGTCAAATTATGCAGGATTTGAATATCAATCAGTATTTAC
>JANYKK010000116.1 GCA_025361585.1 Methylobacter sp.
ATCCAGCGCGGCGATTTCGTCCAGAATCTCACCCACTTCGCGCAGCTTTTCCGACTTGTAGAAAATCTTGTTGAAGTTCAGTTCCACGCCTACGACGTTCTCCAAATATTCAAACGGCTTGCTGATGTATTTCGCCATAAAGGCTTCGATGGCCGCCCGATTGTCGGCTTCGTCTTTATGAAAAGGAATGATCTCGTAATCTTTTTGATAATCGGGCGTGAGCTCGACACTGATTTCGATGCGTTCCGCTTGGGTTTTGCTTGCTTTTTTCAGGGCGGATTTCACGACGATTTTGCCGCAGCCTAAGGCTTCTTTTTTTTCCGCGCTTTCCTTAATCAAGGTCTCTTGGTTTGCATCAAAATAATATCGCCCTTGGCTGGTAGTTATAACCAACGGTTGTTCTTTGTAATCCAGGCTGGCAATAAAGGGTTTGATGTCTTGCTCAAAGTATTCGGCAAGTGATGAGGGACTGGCAGCGCCCGCGCTGAGCAACTTCAAAGGGCTTGCGTACTCGGCATTTTGTTCGCAGACCTTCATGTAGCCGTGCCGCTCTCCTACCTTGCGATAGTTATCGCTCTCGACGTGGGTTATAACAAATTCAGTAATTTCACGCCCGCCATTAGTCAGGCTTAAAGGCGTCAGTTTTTCGCTGGTTTTGCTTATCTGTAACTTCGCTGCAAAGCTGTTGCCGTACTCATCGACATTGGTGAGCATGACGGCTTGTTTGTTGAAGTAGAAAAACTCTTTATCAAACACTTTGGCGTAATCGTTATCCTGGTACGCAGTGAGCGTGGCAACGATTTCAAGGCGGTTGGCTGCATCGATTTCCTTGCGCTTGGAGCCTTTGCTTTTTTTCAGCGGTTTGAATTTGTCGCTGGCGTTAATTAGCATCACTTTGTCTTTATGGTGCGGCTGTTTGTTTTTATTCAGCACCCACAAATAGGTGTAAATGCCGGTGTTGAAAAACTCATCGGTCGGCAGTTGTATCACCGCTTCGACAACATCGCTGTCCAACATCCATTTGCGAATATTGCTCTCGCTCGATCCCGCATCGCCGCTAAACAGGGTCGAGCCGTTGTGTACCACGACGCCCATGCCGACGCTGTCGAGCTTGGAAATAAGGTGCTGCATAAACAGCAGTTGCCCGTCCGAGATCGACGGTATGAATTTAAAGCGCCCGGTTTTGTCGTTGATGATGTCTTTATCGTAGCCTTTCCAGCTCACGCCATACGGCGGGTTGGCGATGACTACGTCAAATTCGTCGTTATAAAACTTGTCTTCCACCAAGGTGTTGCCGTGCTCGATTTTGGAATCGGGGCGAAAACGGCTTTCAATTTTAGCGAGCGCGTAGAGTGCGTCGTTCCAGTCTTGACCGAAGGTTTGGGTCAGGCGTTTGAATTTTTGGTTAATACGGTCTTCCACTCCAAACAACAGGTTGCCGCCGCCGCAGGTGCAATCGTAGATTTTGAGCAGGGTGCCGGATTCTTCAATCTTGGAGGCGATGATTTCGGCAATCAACGCGATCACATCATCGGGCGTGTATTGTTCCCCGGCCGTTTCGGCGGAAATATCCGCCCATTTGCGCTTGATGTGCTCTTCCAGCGTGGTGATTTCGGAGTTGTTGAAAGGTTTAAGGTCAATCTCCGCCCATAACTTGGTGTAGCCCAACAAGACTTTTTTGGCTTTGAGCTTGCTGATTACTCCTTTAATGTCGAGGAATTTTTCGCCGTCGGAAGCATCCACGCCGAGCAGGTCTTTGGTCTCGCCATCGAAGCCTTTGAGGTAGGCGTCAAAATCAATCTCGAACGATTTGTCGTTTTTGCAAATGTCGGTTAACGACTGGCTTTTTTCAAAAATGAAAATGTTATAGCCTTGGCCTTCGTCTTTAATCATGTTGTAAAGATCGTCTTTGACAATATTGGCAAAAGCCTGTTCGCCAATGTCAGCCTTGAGCTTATCAAACATGCGGATTAGACGGCTTTCAATCATTGCTAAAGCAAAGAACGGCATCATGAATGACGGCCACTCGGATTCTTTAATGCCGCAGCCGCGTAGTAAATCGGCAGTTGCCCAGATTTTTGATTCGTATTGGAGGATGTTGTTCATTATTGCGTTTATCTGTCCTTGGTTCTATTTTCCTGGAATTTTAATATTCAACCAACCGCGCACGATCTCCTTACTGTCAGTTGGTGTAATTTTTGGTTAGCAAGGTGCTGCAGTTAGCCAGTACCGCCATACCGGAAGAGATGACGATTTTTTTGGTGAAGTTATACAGATTATTGCACGACATGACTACCGATCTTCATACGTACCCCTAATTGCAATATGCTGTTTTTGAAAATACCCACAAAAGCGAACAGTTAATCCGACTTGAATTCGTCATTCTCAACTTGCTCGACCTGTTTTTTAAACGCTTTTATTTCCCTGGCTGGCCCCATGACCACCAGCACATCGCCCGCATCCAGGCAATGCTCTTTCTCCCTGATTGCAAAATGCAATTGATCGCCTAATTCCCTGTCTACAACGCCGATCAGAATCAAATTATGCCGTTCATTCAACTTTAACTCGCTGGTGTTGGTGTTTTCCAAACAGGAGCCTTTGGGGATTTCAATTTGCGCCATCTTTAAATCATGGCGACCGAAAACGGTATTATCCAGGATATTGGTAATATCCGGTTTGGTCAGCATTTCATGGGTTTTCCTGCCACAAATTTCATACGGATCGATGATTTTATTCGCGCCTGCGGCCAGTAATTTTTCAGCCGATTCCGGGTCATCGACAATAGCGACAATGGTAATGTCTTTATCAATCGCCCGCGCCGAAATGGTTAAAAATACGTTGTCGAAATCCCTGGGATAAAAACAGAACAGGGTATCGACATCGGTGCCTATGCCGATGGAACGGAGCGCATCGTCATTGCGAAAATCGATGACTTTGGTTTCAAAACCTTTTTCCGCAACCAGCGCGGCTTCGGCATCGTCTTTACCGATAAAAACAATGCTGCATTGTTCCTGATTCAACCGGCTCATCGCTTCCAAGGACATAACGCTGTAACCGAATATTGCTATGCGCTTCATCCTTTTCTCCCGTTTTTTAACCGGCTTTTTTCGATCTGATCGCGAAAATAATCTATCGCGTACTCCCTGCCCATAACGACCAGCAAGTCGCCGTCGCGCAATACAAAGTGCAACTCGGGATTAAAGTAAAAATGCTGGTTTTTTATAGGATAGCTGTTCTTATGTTTTTGATGCACCGGATTGGCGCTGATAATGCCCAGCAACATTAATTTCCGTTGTTCAAAACCGATCCCAACTAGATTCATCCCTTCGATAAATGAACCGGGATGCACGCATAAGGTTTCCATGATGATATGGCTTTCCTCGCGGAGGATGCCCAAAATCGCCTCAAAAGCCACCGGCTGGCCGATATATTCGGCAACCACCATGCCTGCGATTTCAAACGGCTGAATCACATTGCTGGCACCCGCCTGATAAAGTTTTTTGACGTTATCCTGGCTGTTCGCTCGGGAAATAATTCGGATGTCCGGGTTTAAATGGCGGCTGGTCAGCGTAATGTAAACATTGATCACATCGTCGCCGGTCGTGCAGATAACCGCCGTTGCGCCGTTGTTAATGCCTGCATTCTGGATCACGCCGTTTTTGCTGGCATCCTCATGGATCACCAAGTAGCCCATCCGCTTGGCTTTCAATACGTTGGCTTCTTTGTTATCGATGATGACAAAATGCAGCCGGTCTTTTTTCAGCTGTGCGGCGATATGCTGCCCGACCCGGCCAAATCCGCAAATGATAATAAAGCTGTCGAAGCGGTGCAGTTCGGCGTAGGTGCTGCTCTCGCGCAATTCGTCCATTTCCTCGTTAAATGCCGCGACGATGATGGAAATAAGAAAAGACAAGACGCCCAAGCCGATCAGAATCAAGGCCATCGCAACGATACGCCCGCCCGGAGTCTGCGGCGTAATATCGCCATAACCGACCGTTGCAACGGTCACAATCGCCCAGTAAAAAGCATCGAACAGATTTTTAACCTGACCGCCATTAGCGGGGTTTTCGAATAAATAAATGCCGGTAGTGGCGACAAACACCAGAAAGCCCAGAAAAAGCCCCAAGGTAACCAGCTCGAAACGCCTGCTGGCGATAACGTTAGCAAATAGTTTAATGCTATTGAAATAACGAAGCAGCTTAAACAGCCGAAAGATCAGGAAAACCCTTAATATCCGCAACGGCCTGTAACTGGGCAAAATGGCCAGCAAATCGATCAGGGCCAGGGGACTGAAAACATACTGTATTTTTTTGCCGAGGATAATTCCGGCAACCTTGGCCAGAGGAAAAGGGACATTCAAATATTTTGCTTTTTCATAATGCTCAAGGATGATTTTATGATTGTCGCTATACACCCAGCCCCGCAACAAGTACTCCACGATAAACAAGCTGATAACGCAGCGCTCGAACAGCACCTCGCTTTTGCTCAATTTATTATCCACCTCGTAAATCAGCAGGAAAACACTGAGCATCACCAGGCAAATCATAAAAATATCGAAATAGGACTTAAGCCGACTGTTCGGGTTCTCTAGCAGGTTATAAAAAAACAGCTTGGCGCTCTGATAACGCCGGGATGTTTTCAGGAAGTAAGCAAAATAAACAATCAGTCGTGTCAACATGCTGCCGCCTGCAAGACTTCAATGATCGGCGACTGTGTGACGAAATGGGCTAACATTTCCTTGCAGCCCAATTCCCCAAGGAAGAAAGCAATCATAAAGGTACCTTGTGAATACGGTTCGTTCATAGTGGCGCTGCTTAAGGCTTGTTGGTTTATCGGGAGGTGGCTGCGAGTTTACCTGATCCGATCAACGGCGGCAGCAACGTATCGCGAGAATATTCACGATGACTTAAGCCCAGATGTTGCATCATTTCCATGCTTGAGCAAGGAATAATGCAAAGTTTTAGCAGGGCTTCAGCTTGTCCGATAACCCAATCGAAGCTCTCCGCATAAGACGACACTGGTCGAATAAAATTGAAAGGGTATAAGAATTTTTGTGTAAACAGTCATTCGCGTCCACTACCAGATCAAATCATCGGGAACCTGATATGCCGCATAAGCATCATCGACCGGATCTACCGCTGTATTTTGCTGATTAAAAACTATCACGCTGCTGGCATCACGTTGCTGTATTTTTCTTGCTACCTCGGCGGACACTACTTCATAGTTCGTCCCTAGCTTTACGATAGCCAGCCGCCCCTCGGCAATTTGATCGCGCATCGCCTCCGAGACATACAGCCGCTTGACCTTGTTATCATCGGTAAAATTATAAGCCAGTCCTTCGGCATCCCTGGGCATACGGTTTAACTCGATAATCTGTTTTATTTGCGCGGCCAGCTGTTTTTGTTCTTCCTGCTGCTGACGCAACTGGTTTAGCTCCCTGTCCCGTTCGATTTTTTCGGCCTGCGCTTTTTGAGCCAGTTCCTTAGCCTCATCGACTATCTCAACGCCATTCTTGCGCTGCTGCTGAGCCTGCTTGCGCTTATCGGATTTAACGCTTTTGGCTTGAGCGGCGCTGACTAAGCCGGATTTTAACAGTTGTTCTTGCAGTGATAATTTTGCCATTATCTACTCCACCGTAACCGACTTCGCCAGATTCCTGGGCTGATCGACATCCGTGCCCTTTAACACGGCGACATGATAAGCTAACAGTTGCAACGGAATGGTGTACACAATCGGCGAAATCTCATTGTCGACCTGGGGAACTTTTACGATCTGTACATTTTCATCATTCGCCGCGGCCAGCGTCTCATCCATAAAAACGATCAGTTGCCCGCCTCGGGCGCTGACTTCCTGCATATTCGATTTGAGCTTTTCCAGCAGGCTATTGTTGGGCGCTACGGTCACCACCGGCATTTCGGCATCGATTAATGCCAAGGGGCCGTGTTTTAGCTCGCCAGCAGGGTAAGCCTCGGCATGAATATAAGAGATTTCCTTTAATTTTAACGCGCCTTCCATGGCTATCGGGTAATGAGTGCCACGGCCTAAAAACAAGGCATGATGTTTTTCGGCAAACTGCTCGGACAGGGCTTTTATTTCATCATCCAGCCGCAATACTTTTTCGATTTTTCCCGGCAAGCTGAACAGTTCCGAAGTAATTTTTTGCTCGACTATTTCGGTCATGTGAAAGCGCCTGCCAATCGCAATAACCAACAGCATTAAGGTTGCCAGCTGCGTAGTGAAGGCTTTGGTCGATGCGACACCAATTTCAGGCCCGGCACGAGTCATCAACACCAGATCGGACTCCCTAACCAACGAGCTTTCCGGCACGTTGCAGATGGCTAAAGAATATCTTGCGCCCAGCTTCTTGGCCTCCAATAATGCCGCCAGTGTGTCGGCAGTTTCACCAGATTGCGAGATAGTGACTATCAGCGTATCTGGCGCTAAAACCGGATTTCTGTAGCGAAACTCGCTTGCAACTTCGATGTTGCAAGGGACGCGGGCCAGTTTTTCAAACCAGTAACGCGCCACCATCCCGGCATGGTAACTGGTGCCGCAGGCTAAAATCTGGATGGCTTTGATGTTATCGAATACTTCGGCGGCGTTATGACCGAATGCGTTTTCCTGCAAACGATTATTGATGAACCGGCCTTCCAAGGCTTGCGAAATGGCAAAAGGCTGTTCGTAGATTTCTTTGAGCATGTAATGGCGATACTCGCCTTTATCGACCGAATCCGCAGTCAACTGGCTTTCTATAATCGGACGACTGACGGCCTGATCATTCCGGTCAAAAATTTCCAGTTTGTTAATAGAAATCGCCGCTATGTCGCCTTCTTCCAAAAAGATAAAGCGCTGGGTAACCGGAAGCAATGCCGTCACATCCGAGGCGATAAAATATTCGCCTATACCGACACCGATGACTAACGGACTGCCTTTTCGACATGCGATCAAAGTATCGGGATCATCAACGCTCATGATGCCCAGCGCATAGGCTCCATCCAATTTTTTGACGGCCTTCTTAACGGCATTCAGCAATCCGTCGCAAGATTCCAAGGCGTGATAAATTTCATGTACGATAACTTCGGTGTCGGTTTCCGAAGTGAATTCGTAGCCTTGTTCCCGCTGCACTTCCCTTAAATGCTCATGGTTTTCGATAATGCCGTTATGCACTACGGCCACTTTATTCCGACAGATATGGGGATGCGCATTAGCGGTACTGGGTTTGCCATGGGTAGCCCAGCGGGTATGCGCAATGCCGATATGGCCTGAGATGGGATCGGCCTCCAGCAGCGCTTCCAGGCCTTTTACCTTGCCCAGCTCACGTTTTCGGTAGATTTGCTGGTTGCTGATGACCGCCAGTCCCGCCGAATCATATCCGCGATATTCCAACCGTTTCAAGCCCTCCAGCAAAATGGGCACAACATTTCGTTGCGCGATACCGCCTACAATTCCACACATGTCACGTCTCCTTCTTAACGGGCCGTTGCCATCCGGCAACGGTCATCTGTTTGGCCCTACTCAAAGTCAGCTGATTCTCAGGGCTGTCTTTGGTAATGGTTGATCCTGCGCCTATCGTGGCATTTTTGCCTATTGTGACCGGAGCGACCAACTGGGTATCCGAGCCGATAAATGCGCCGTCTTCAATAATGGTTCTGAACTTGTTCACGCCGTCGTAATTGCAGGTGATGGTTCCTGCACCGATATTGACCTTGCTGCCCACCGTCGTATCGCCGATATAGCTTAAATGGTTTATCTTGCTGCCTGCCGCAACCGATGATTTTTTGATCTCCACAAAGTTGCCGATATGGACATCTTCAGCCAAAACGCTTTCCGGCCTGAGTCTGGCAAAAGGGCCGATGCGGCTGCCTTGCCCGATAACCGCATTTTCTATGATGCAGTTCGCAAGGATTTCTACATTATCACCAATGGTAGAGTTTTTTATATTGGTATTGGCACCTATTTTGACATGGCTGCCGACGCTGTTTTTTCCTTCCAAGATCACATTAATATCGATTTCTATGTCTTGGCCCAAGCTGACTATCGAACCTCGTTGGTCAAAGCGCATCGGATCCCTTAGAGTGACGCCCTGCTCCATCAAGCTATAGGCCTGCTCTTGCTGATAGACGCGCTCCAGATGGCTTAGCTGTATACGATTATTGATGCCCAGTACTTCGTCCTCTGTCCGCGGCTGGCTAGTAACGATATTGACTTGATCAGCAACCGCCATCGCAATCACATCGGTTAAATAATATTCGCCCTGGGCATTGTTATTATTTAACCGGGATAACCATTTCTTTAATTGTCGGCCTTTTATCGCCATGATGCCGGTATTGATTTCATCGATCTGTTTTTCACTGGCCGATGCATCTTTTTCTTCGACAATTTTTACCACCTGCCCGGCTGTATCTCGAACAATTCTGCCGTATCCATACGGATTAGCAAGATTCGCCGTCAGTAAAGCCATGGACTGTTCATCGACCTTGGCTATCAGCGACTGAATCGTGGCCAATTTCAACAAAGGCACATCGCCGCACAAAATTAAAACGGTATCGGTATCTGCAATTCCCTCATGACCTGCACCGGTCGAAGCCTGTCCTGCGCTTGTCGAATGGATGTCGAAGACTTGTTGCACGGCATGCCCCGTGCCTAACTGCTGTTTTTGTTCCACCCAGTCGGCATTCAAATCCTTTAAAGTACTGGTAACCAGTTCCGCGCCGTATCCGACGACAATCTTGATAGTATTATTTTCCAATTGCTTAACGGTGTCGTAGACATGTTGCAGCAAAGATCTATTGGCAATTTTATGTAAAATCTTGGGCAGTTCCGAACGCATACGCGTTCCTTTGCCCGCCGCCAGTATAATGGTCGTTATTTTCATTTGATGTCCCGTTGCAAATCTGTCTGGAACAGATTTGCATTTACCCGAAGGGCGTCAGGCAAAACAGCCTGACGTGAAACCAAAAAAGCCCGATAGCGCATTAACACGTTACCGGGCTTTCCAAAAAGGCGTAAAGACGCAAAGTATTGCGTCTTTACCCGCCGCGTTTTCTGAGTCTATCCAAAGTCCTTAATTGCATCACGGCTTCCTGCAATTGCGCCTGAGCCACTGCATAATCTATTTTGCCAGACTTATCCGCCAATGCTTCTTCAGCCCTAGCCTTGGCTTCAATTGCCGCAGCCTCATCAATATCTTTCGCCCTTATCGCCGTGTCAGCCAGGATGGTAATCAGATGCGGTTGAATTTCCAGCATACCTCCAGACACATAGAACGAAAAGATTTCTTTGTCAGTGCCTTTTACCCGGACTTCACCGGGTTTAAGTCTGGATATTAATGGCGCATGCCGTGGTGATATGCCCACTTCGCCTAGTTCAGCAGGAGCAAACACCATTTGGGCCAATCCGGAAAATATTTCCTTTTCAGCGCTGACGATGTCTACATGTACGGTCATGGTCATGATTGATACCTACAAGTTTTATTTCATGCCTTTTGCTTTCTCAAGCACTTCGTCTATGGTACCGACCATATAAAAAGCCTGCTCAGGAATCGCATCGTATTCACCGTTGATAATGCCTTTAAATCCGGCAATGGTATCTTTCAGTGACACATACTTACCGGGAGAACCGGTAAAAACCTCAGCAACGAAGAAAGGTTGGGACAGGAAACGCTGCATTTTGCGCGCTCTTGAAACAGTCAATTTATCTTCTTCGGATAATTCGTCCATACCCAAAATCGCAATAATGTCGCGCAATTCCTTGTAGCGTTGCAAGATGCCTTGAACGGTACGAGCCACGTCATAATGCTCTTGCCCGATAACCAACGGATCAAGCTGACGGCTGGTAGAATCCAACGGATCAATCGCAGGGTAAATACCCAATTCGGCAATTTGACGTGACAATACAACAGTCGCATCCAAATGCGCAAAAGTGGTCGCAGGCGATGGATCGGTCAAGTCATCCGCAGGGACGTAAACCGCCTGAATAGACGTAATAGAACCTGTTTTGGTTGAAGTGATACGTTCTTGCAATACGCCCATTTCTTCCGCCAGTGTTGGCTGATAGCCCACCGCTGAAGGCATACGGCCTAATAGTGCAGATACTTCGGTACCCGCCAACGTGTAACGATAGATGTTGTCAACGAAGAATAGTACGTCGCGACCCTCGTCACGGAAATATTCAGCCATGGTCAAACCGGTTAACGCAACGCGCAGTCTGTTTCCTGGCGGCTCGTTCATCTGGCCGTAAACCAGCGATACTTTGTCGATTACGTTTGAATCGGTCATTTCGTGATAGAAGTCATTCCCTTCGCGAGTACGCTCACCCACACCGGCAAACACCGAGTAACCGCTGTGCTCAATCGCGATATTACGGATCAGCTCCATCATGTTAACAGTCTTGCCAACACCGGCACCGCCGAACAATCCGACTTTACCGCCCTTGGTGAATGGGCAGACTAAATCGATAACCTTGATGCCGGTTTCCAGCAACTCGGTTGCCGCCGCTTGTTCAGCATAGCTAGGCGCGTCACGGTGGATGCCCCATTTTACTTTTTCGCCGATAGGGCCTTTTTCATCGATAGCATCGCCCAGAACATTCATGATGCGGCCTAGGGTTTCCTGTCCGACCGGCACTGCAATCGGCGCATTGGTATTGCTGACTTCCAAGCCTCGGCTTAAACCATCGGTAGTACCCATCGCGATAGTTCTGACTACACCATCGCCTAATTGCTGCTGGACTTCCAGCACCAAGCCTTTGCCTTGTACATTTAAGGCGTCATATACTTTTGGCAAGTCTGCACGTGAAAATTCCACGTCAACGACCGCACCGATAATCTGAACGATTTTACCCGAACTCATTGAGTTGTCCTCTTGCTCTTGTGTTGTGTCATTTAAACCGCTGCGGCACCGGCAACAATTTCTGAAATTTCCTGAGTGATCGCAGCTTGCCGAGCTTTGTTATAAATCAGCTGCAATTCGCTGATAATATTTCCGGCATTATCCGAAGCACTCTTCATCGCCACCATTCTGGCCGCCTGTTCACAGGCATTATTTTCAACCAGCCCCTGGTAGACGATAGATTCGATATACCGGGTTAACAGATGGTCCAAAACTTCCTTGGCATCAGGTTCATAAATATAATCCCAATGACCGTTTAGACTTTCGTCTAGCTCGTCGGCTACGACAGGCAATAATTTTTCAATCGTTGGCTTCTGAGTCATGGTGTTAACAAACTCATTGCTGACGACATGCAACTCGTCGATTCGGCCTTCCGCATAAGCATCCAGCATAATTTTAATAATGCCGATAATGTCATGCTGGTGCGGTGTATCGCCTAATTTGGAAACATGTCCGACCAAATTCGCTTTCAGGTTACCGAAAAAACCGAACGCCTTGGTGCCTATCGTGCAAATATCGATTTCAACATTCGCTTTGTCCCATTGCGTTATTTGGTTCAGCGTTTTTCTGAATAAATTTGAATTCAATCCGCCGCACAAGCCGCGATCTGAGCTAATCACAATGATCCCGATCCGCTTAACTTCACGTTCAACGAGAAAAGAGTGCTTATACTCAGGATTGGCTTGAGCCAGATGTTTGATGATCTGGCCGATTTTTTTCGAGTAGGGACGCGTGGCCAACATACGATCTTTGGTCTTACGCATTTTACTCGCGGCAACCATTTCCATGGCCCGCGTGATCTTTTGAGTATTTTTAATACTCCCGATCTTGCTGCGTATTTCTTTACCTACAGCCATCTTAAAACCCTTCGCCTAGAGGCGCTTCGGCAATTGCTCCTGCATTGCTCTACTACACGCCATCCATGGCGTTATACTTTTGGTTACCAGCTATGCGTTTTGACGAAAGTCTGGATTGCTGACAGCATATCCTTTCTTATGTCATCGCTAAAATCGCCAGTTGCATTAATGTTGCCCATCAATTTGGAATGCTCTGACGTCATGTAAGCCTGTAAGGCAGCCTCAAAAGCCAGCACCTTGTTAACTTCGATGTTATCAAGGAAGCCTTCATTGGCGGCAAACAACGAAACGGCCATTTGCGCGACCGACATCGGCGAATATTGATTCTGCTTCATCAATTCGGTTACGCGCTGACCGCGTTCAATCTGCTTGCGGGTGTTTTCATCCAAATCCGATGCAAACTGCGCAAAAGCCGCCAACTCGCGATATTGCGCCAAATCCAGACGCGTACCGCCACCCAATTTCTTGATGATCTTGGTTTGAGCCGCACCACCTACACGCGACACCGACAAGCCTGCGTTCACCGCAGGGCGTATGCCGGAGTTGAACAGATTGCTTTCCAGGAATATCTGCCCATCGGTGATGGAGATTACGTTAGTCGGTACGAAAGCCGATACGTCGCCGCCTTGAGTTTCAATAATAGGCAATGCGGTCAATGACCCTGTTTTGCCTTTTACCTTGCCTTTGGTTAATTTTTCAACTTCAGCCGCATTGATGCGCGATGCTCTTTCCAACAGACGGGAATGCAAATAGAACACGTCCCCTGGGTACGCTTCGCGGCCTGGCGGACGACGCAGCAGCAAGGAAATCTGACGATAAGCCCAAGCTTGCTTGGTTAAATCGTCATAAATGATCAGCGCATCTTCGCCGCGATCCCTGAA
>JANYKK010000134.1 GCA_025361585.1 Methylobacter sp.
GGTCGCCCGTTAAATTAGTATAAACACTTAGCGACTGGTTTCGCAGTATCTATGGCTCTTTTTATGGGCTAAGGCACCGTTAAATATTGAAGACAGTATGAAGCAGTGTACAAAGCTTTGCCTAAGCGCACCGGCTGCTACTCCTGCATAATCTTATAGGGATATGAGGAATTGCAGATTTTTGTATGTAGGCAAAGCATCTGTCCATGAAGTCGTAAAGCGCCTACTTTTGGTGTTTGTACCCTACCCTTAAAAAGGCATGCAATTGATTCTTATCATGGCAGTCGATACAATGCTGATTAAGCAGGTGGGCTAAAGAAATGCCTGCTGATATTTTTTCGTGCAATTGGGCTGATAGTGGACAAAATCCATAGGTTGCCTAAAAATCAATGAAATTAGTCGAGTCTGCTTTTGGTGCATCCTATGAGATATACTTATTGCACTTCAAGTCACTTATATTCCCCCTTCTGCTGAACGACTTGCAAGGATGCAGGAAATAGAGCAATACAGGAGCCGCGTAGCGGTATGCCGAGAAGGTTTTAAAAACCGAATTTTGAAGTGCAAATTTTATAATCAAATGGTTATATGGCATCCAAAATGATACCTTTTTTCTTTCAGTATGAAATGAATCATGACTAATACATTGACCATTGACCAAGCTCTACATCAAGCAGTAGCTCACCATACACAAGGTCAACTGCAAGAAGCCGAAGAGCTTTACCGGGCCATTTTGCAAGTCCAGCCCAATCACCCGGATGCGAATAATAACCTGGGCGTATTAGTGGTGCAGATGAACCAGCCTGCTGCCAGTCTGCCTTACTTCAAGGCGGCAGTAGAAGCTAACCCGAATCAAGATCAATATTGGCGGAGTTATATTGATGCGCTGATACAGGCAGGCCAGATGGACGTTGCGCGAAAAATGCTGGAACAGGGGCGACAACAAGGGTTGCAGGGCGAAGCGCTAGATGCGTTGATTGCTCGTCTGGAAGAGGGAGCGCAGGCTGTAGAGCAAGCAAACACAGAAGTCGTCAAGGAAGCATCACCCGTTCCGTCGCCAGTTTTGCAAGACAGCAAGAAAAAATCCAAGACCAAATTGGTCAAGGAATCGGCCCAGCACAAAGAAAAAATCCTCGTCCTCAAGAAATTAATACACTGATGGCGCTGCTTGCCGAAGGACGATATCCGGAAGTGATACCGCTTGCTCAGGCCATGACTGTGCGCTACCCTTTGCACGGGTTTGGCTGGAAGGTGTTGGGGGCGATGTTTAAGGAAGTGGGGCGAGATACCGATGCACTGGAGTCCATGCAAAAAGCGATAGCGCTATTGCCGGATGACGCTGAGGCTCATAGCAATCTGGGGGTCACTCTTCATCACCTTGGGTGTTTGGAAGAGGCCGAGGCTAGCTTAAGACGGGCGCTGGAGATAAAGCCGGATTCCGTTGAGGATCATTGCAAACTTGGCAATATCCTCAAAAAACTTGAGCGGTTAGACGAGGCCGAGGCCAGCTTTAGACGGGCACAGAAGATCAAGCCGGATGATATTAAGGTTCATAATAGTCTTGGTAATACCCTCAAGGATATGGGGAGGCTGGACGAGGCCGAACTGAGCTACCGGCAAGCGCTGAAGATAACTCCCGATTTCGCCATAGTGGAGAGCAACTTGTTATTTTGCCTAGATCACCATCCAGACCGGAGTGCGGAAGAAATTTACACGGCTTATCAAGAGTATGATCGGCGGCATGGTATACCGTTGCGTACAGTTTGGCGCGATCACAGCAATGATCGCAGTCCGAATCGTCGCTTGCGGATAGGGTATGTTTCCCCTGACTTTCGTCACCATGTTTGCCGCTTATATATTGAGCCATTACTGTCGCATCACGACAAAACTCAGGTAGAGGTCTACGCCTACGCCTACGCTGAACTGACCAAGGAGGATTCTGTGACCGCATGCTACAAAAGCTACGTAGAGCACTGGATACCCACCAAAGGCATGAGCGACGATGCGCTTGCGGAGCGCATTCGTAGCGATGGCATCGATATTCTGGTAGATATGGCAGGCCACTCAGCGAATAATCGCCTGCAAGTATTTGCCCGCAAACCGGCCCCTGTTTCACTTAGCTGGATAATAGGTTCAGGCACTACCACCGGATTGAGTGCGATTGATTATCTTCTTGCTGACGAAGCGTTGATACCGATAGGCAGCGAAGGATTATTTACCGAACAACCCTGGCGCATAGCCACCCCGGCATACTGCTATCGCCCGAATGATGGGATGGGGGATGTTAATGCCCTTCCTGCCCTGCAGCGAGGCTATGTTACCTTTGGCGTCCTGACCCGGCAGCAACGTATTAACCATCATACTATCCGCGTCTGGTCGGAGCTGCTCAAGGCCGTGCCCAATTCCAGGCTGCTGATCGATAATTCCAGTTATAAAGACGCTCCGATGCAGGAACGGTTGGCATTGCGTTTCGCAGAACACGGTATTGCACGTAGCCGCCTGGAAATTGGCAATGTATATGCCCATCCCTGGGAAGCGCTGCGCGAGATTGATATTAGCCTGGATACTTTTCCGAACAGCACCGGGACATCAATATTGGTCGGTCTGTACATGGGAGTCCCGTTCATCACGCTGGCGGCAAGACCCCCATTGGGACGATTTGGAGCTCATAACTTGCGGGGCGTAGGGCATCCGGAATGGATCGCCGACAGCGAAGAAGATTACATTGCTAAGGCGGTCGCGTTGGCGAACGACCTGGATCGGTTGGCGACATACCGGGCGTCGCTACGCCCTGAAATGGAACGCAGCCCGTTATTGGATGAAGCGGGGTTCGCCCGCAGGGTAGAGGAAGCTTACCGCAGCATGTGGAAAATCTGGTGCGAAACGGGCGATAAAACATGAAGGCCATTATATGAACAAACCACTTTGCAGAATATCCGGGCAACCGCTGACCAAGGTCGTCGATTTAGGGCGGCAGCCAATGGGCAACGGTTTCTTGCTTCCTGAACAGTTTTCCAGTGAGTATTTCTATCCTATGGAGGCGGGTTTTTGTGAAACCAGCATGATGTTCCAGCTGATCGAGCAGCCTGCACCTGAACAAATGTTTCACGAACAATACGCATTTTATTCCAGCACCTCGCGTTTCATGGAACAACACTTTGCCGAGTTTGCGCAACAGGTAATGCAATCGGGATATTTGGCGAAGTCAGACCCTTTTGTTGTGGAGCTGGGCTGCAACGACGGCATCATGCTAAAAAACTTTGCCCAAGCCGGTATGCGCCATCTGGGCATAGAACCTTCGCGCAATGTGGCCGAAGTAGCTAATGCGCAGGGCGTCAGGACATTATCGGAGTTTTTCGCCGAAGATGTAGCCGAGCAGATTGTTCGCACGGATGGTCAGGCCGATGCTTTTATTGCGGCTAATGTGATGTGTCACATTCCTGATATTCAGGGCGTTGTCAAAGGCATTCGAACGCTGCTGAAACCGACCGGCGTGGTGATGTTTGAGGATCCTTATCTTGGTGACGTGATCGAAAAGATTTCTTACGATCAGATTTATGACGAGCATGTCTTTTTGTTCTCTGCGCATTCCATCCAGTACCTGTTCAACCTGCACGGCATGGAGTTGATTGATGTTCAGCCCCAGAAAACCCACGGGGGATCGATGCGTTATGTGCTGGCCCATGCCGGGGCCTATCCAGTCAAGGAAACGGTCGCGCAACTGTTGCAACAGGAGCTGTCCATCGGATTGCATCGTTTATCCAGCTATCAAACATTTAGCAAAAATGTCGAGCAATCCAGAAGCGATTTGGTGAATTTGCTTCGCGATTTGAAGTCACAAGGCAAACGTATCGCCGGATATGGCGCGACTTCCAAGAGCACAACCATACTTAATTACTGCGGCATCGGCTCGGAGCTGATCGAATACATTTCCGATACAACGCCGATTAAACAGGGGAAATTCACTCCCGGCGTGCATATCCCGGTCAGGCCTTATGAGGATTTCAAAGCTAATCCGCCGGACTACGCGGTACTGTTCGCCTGGAACCATGCCGAGGAAATCATGGCCAAGGAAAAAGCTTTCATGGACGCGGGTGGCCGCTGGATTGTGCATGTGCCGAAAGTACAGGTGCTTTGATGATTGTTTGCGCCAACCCATCGGCTCAGTTTCAAAGTTATCAAGCGGAAATAGAAGCGGCGGTTAACCGTGTGCTACACAGTAACCGGTACATCCTTGGGCCTGAAGTCGAGGCGCTGGAGCAAGAGTTTGCCGACTATATCGGCACCAGCCATGCAATAGGCGTCGCTAACGGTACCGATGCACTGGAGCTGGCAATCAGGGCGCTTGATATAGGGCCGGGTGATGAGGTGGTCACCGTCTCGCACACGGCGGTGGCTACCGTGGCGGCTATCGAGGCGGCAGGCGCAGTGCCGGTGTTGGTCGATGTCGACCCGGATTTTTTTACGCTTAACCCTGAACAATTACAGGAAGTCCTTACGCCGAAAACAAAGGCGGTAATTGCGGTTCATCTTTACGGGCAAGCCGCCGACCTTGATGCTATCGGCAAGTTTTGTTCGGACAATGGTTTGTCGTTGATCGAAGATGGGTCGCAGGCTCATGGCGCGAAATGGAAGGGCAAGCGTCTGGGTAGCATCGGGCATATCGGCTGTTTTAGCTGCTATCCCACTAAAAATCTTGGCGCTATCGGTGATGCAGGACTGGTTACTACCAGCGATGAAAAGCTCGCCCATAAGGTACGCATGCTCAGGGAGTATGGCTGGCAACAGCGTTATATCAGCGACATTCCTGGGCGTAACTCAAGATTGGACGAGCTACAGGCGGCTATTTTGAGAGTCAAGCTGCGCTATCTGGATGTAGACAATGGGAAACGCCGCGCACTTGCGGCTCAATACAGCAGTTTGCTGAATGGGCAGGCTATCCAAACCCCAAAGACCCGCGAAGGGGCTGAACACGTTTTTCATCTTTATGTGGTGAGAACCCGCAATCGCCAGCATTTGATAGATCATCTGAAGGCGCATGACATCCATGCGGGTGTTCATTATCCTGTGCCCGTGCATCTCCAGCCTGCTTACCAGGGGCGTATTCGCACTGCAACAGCAATGCGAATAACCGAATCCCTGGCTCAAGAAGTATTGTCCTTGCCGATCTATCCAGAGCTTGAAACTCGGCAACTTAATGAAGTCGTGAAAGCGCTCAAGCATTTTGCGCCCAAGGGGGATTAAGGTGGGTAAGCGGGAGGCCCCGAATTATATCTGGAAGGATATTTACCCAACTTGGGATGAAGCCTGTAAAGCCGCTCAATCCGTTGGCGGGAAGGGGCTGGGCGGCGAACGTTGGTTTCAGAGAATCACCCGGCAGATAACGGATTATAGGGATGAGCTTCGGCAATACGGCATTGCAATGCCGCCTAGGCCCAGCAGTTTGCCTTTGGCTTGTGTGCTGGCCAATCCAAGTACCATTTTAGACTTCGGCGGTTCATCCGGTTACTGTTGGGATTACTTACAGAACACTTTGCCCAAGCACAGGCTTTCTGCTTATGTCGTGGTAGAAACCGACGAAGTCGTCGATTACATGGAAAACTCGGGAATTCATAGAGCTCCCGTTGCTTACCGATCCTTAAAAGACCCGCTTGATTCGTGCGACTTGTTGTACTGCAACAGCGTGCTGCAATATTTTGGCTCCAATGCCCCCTTACTCTCGTTAGTAGAGCGCACCACTCCGCAGTTTGTTTTGCTAGAAGATGTGGTTGCAACAGGCGAAGAAGATTTTTTCTCAGTGCAGTCTTACCATGACTCAGCCATTCCTTACCGGTTTCTTGGGCTGCATAAACTGCTTCAGGAACTGGCGGACTCCGGTTACCTTGAATTGGCTCGATACCCATATGCATCGCCTATCCTTGGTGTCATCAAGCCCTTTGAGATGGGCAATTTTCCCAAAGCGAAACAACTTCGCTATTCATCGAGCATCTTATTAAAGAAGTTTGAGGGGGTAAAGTAAAGCTCCCAAGTGCATTTACGGAAAAAGGGTTGTAATATGTTGGCTACCTCCCTTAAAAGTCCATAAGCAGTGCAGGCAACGCTATCTATCATAAATAGGACAAACAAATGCCAGAGATAAGTCGTTTTCTTGGGATAGTTATTCGGATGTATATTCGTGAACATTACCCCGCGCATTTTCATGCTGAGTATGGTGAATATGAAATTACTGTAGATATTGAGACGGGAATCGTGGCTGGAAAGTTTCCAAGGAGAGCCTTGAGTGCAGTTCTTGACTGGTATGTATTGCATCAAGATGAGTTGATGGCAAATTGGGAGGCAGCAATAAACAGAAAACCACTATCTAAAATTGAACCATTGGAGTAGCCAATATGTTTACGCACGTTGTACAAGCAAAATATATCAATGATTTTAAGGTGTGGTTGTCTTTCAATGATGGAGCGAAAGGTGAAGTAGATTTGTCATCTGAATTATACGGTGAAATATTTGAACCATTAAAAGATGTATCGTTTTTTAAGTCATTTACCTTGGAAGGCCACACCTTGACGTGGAGTAATGGCGCTGATTTTGCGCCTGAGTTCTTACGTGGACTCATCAACTAACGATGACAATTCATTTAATACGGTGGATTGGTGGAGCGATAACAACGTCCACAATGCTCTTGGCATCCCAGCCTAACTCAACGCTCCAGTGGAGCCTCGCTTCATCTTGCTTAGCCCGCTGAGCTTTGCGTTATTTGACAAAATGAAAGTCAGAAAATGCCATTTAGAGGGCATCCTTTTAATTGAACCCGCTACCTACAACGATGACCGAGGTTTTTTCCTGGAAAGCTTCGAGCAGCAAAGGTATCGGGAGCTGGGTATCGTCGAAAATTTCGTTCAGGACAATCATTCGCGCTCGATGAAAAATGTATTGCGCGGTTTGCACTATACTAGAAACAAGCCCCAGGCTCAGATTGTCACGGTCATGCGCGGCAGGATATTCGATGTTGTCGTTGACATCCGTAAAGATTCGCCAACTTTTGGGCAATGGTTCGGTGCCGAGCTCAGCGATGAGGGGCCACGGCAGGTTTACATGGCGCATGGTTTCGCCCACGGGTTTTGCGTTTTGTCCGATTGGGCTGATTTGCATTACAAAGTCAGCCAGCGCTATGATCCGAACGATGAGGCTGGATTGATCTGGAATGATAGCGATGTCAATATCGACTGGCCGATTAAAGACCCGGTCATATCGGAACGTGACGCGCGGCACAGCGCTCTTGTTGATCTTTAGGAAACCACATAGGATAAATATGAACAATCAAGCCAATGACTCGGTGTTGAAGTTTTGGGATGAACGGGCGTCTCTGGGTGATCTTGCCGGAACCAATGATTTTGTGTTGACCGGTATCGAGCAATCGTACCTTCTCGATACCATCCCGCGAGGTTCGCGCGTCCTTGATATTGGCTGCGGTAATGGCAGCAGTTTGATTAAACTGGTTGACCAGAAGGGATGCACGGGGGTCGGGATAGACTTTTCGGAAGAAATGGTAAAGCTTGCAAAACAAGCATCTCAGTCGCAAGGTTTGGGTGAGCGTGTTGAATGGCATCGACGTGGCGTTCCGCCAGTTCCGAATGAGTGGGCGCAGTTCGATGTTGCCTATTCACAGCGCTGCCTGATTAACCTTGCAAGTGCTGAGCAGCAGAAAGAAGCGGTGTTGTCGGTAAAAGACACGTTGAACAGCGGCGGCATCTACATCATGATAGAGTGCTTCATGGAGGGGGCCGAGGAGACAAATTTGCTGCGGCGCAGATTGGGGCTTCAGGCAATGGATGCGCCATGGCATAACCTGTTCTTTCACTTGCATGAGGTGAAAAGCTGGTCTACGCCATCGTTCTATATGGAGAAGGTGGTTCACGTCAGTAGCACCTATCACTTGCTCAGCAGGGTGGTTAACGCAAAACTCGCCGCAGATTCAGGCGAAGCATTACGGTATGACTCGGCTATCAATTTGCTTGCCGCGCAGCTGCCGCAGGAAATCGGTGAATTTGGCCCGGTAAAAGCATGCATATGGCGCAAGACTTGAACGGGCGACTTTAGTTGGATGGATTTGATAATGTCTGAAATTTATATGGCCGGCCCTTGGATGACCGAACTTGAGGAGCGTCTTGTGCTCGATGCGGTCAGGAATGGTTGGTATGGCAAGCAGGCCTATTACTACGTGGAGACATTCGAAGCCGAGTTTGCGAAGTACCATGACCGCAACTATGCACTGATGACGCCTAACTGCACAACGGCTCTGCATTTATTGCTGGCCGGGTTGGGCATTGGAGAGGGTGACGAAGTGATCGTCCCTGACTGTACCTGGGTGGGTTCATCTGCTTGCATCACCTATCAGCTTGCGACGACGGTCTTTGCCGACATTGACCCCATCCATTGGTGTCTGACGCCGGAAACGATAGCGCGGGCCATCACGCCGCGCACCAAGGCGGTGATTGTGGTTGATTTGTTCGGCAATATGCCGGACTGGGACGGCATCAAGGCGCTTTGCGAACAGCATGGCATTTTGATGATCGAGGACGCTGCCGAAGCCTTGGGTTCAATTTACAAGGGTGCTCGCGCAGGCAAGTTCGGCATTGGCTCTACGTTCAGTTTTCATCGCACCAAGACCATCTCCACCGGTGAAGGCGGGATGCTGTTGCTGGATAACGAGAGTCTTTATCAGCGATGCAAATTCCTACGCGACCATGGCCGGGAGCCGGGTACTTATTACAATACAGAGATCACTTTCAAGTATATGCCATTCAATGTTCAGGCGGCGCTGGGCTATGCGCAGTTCCAGCGCATAGACGAATTGGTCGGCAAGAAGCGTTGGATATGGCAAGGGTTTTGCGACCGGCTGTCTGACATCCCGGATATTTTGTTGAACCCGGAACCTGAGTACGTGACGAATGGCGTTTGGGCGACCGCGCTGGTTTTCGGTAAGTCGCACGGGATGACGCGAGACCAAGCATTGGTTGGGCTTCCGAAGTTGGGCCTTCCTGCACGGCCATTTTTTTATCCGCTGAGTTCCTTGCCGGCCTATCCGGGTAGGGAGGCTGAGGGAAGGAAGAATAACCGCGTGGCCTACGATACTTCAGAGCACGGGATTAATCTGCCTTGCGCGCTGAATCTTACCGATCAGGATTTGGATGCGGTGTCGAAAGGTATTCATACCCTGCTGGGACTTTAA
>JANYKK010000142.1 GCA_025361585.1 Methylobacter sp.
CCCGGTGGAAATTACCGTAGAAGGGATCAATCAGGTCAATATGAATCCTAAAGCCGGCCTGACCTTTGCCAGTGCCTTACGCGCTTTTTTACGGCAAGATCCTGACATCATCATGGTGGGTGAAATTCGTGATTTGGAAACCGCAGAAATTGCCGTTAAAGCCGCACAAACGGGACATTTGGTGCTTTCAACCCTGCATACTAATGACGCTCCGCAAACTTTAAATCGACTACTGCAAATGGGCATCCCCGCCTTCAACATTGTTTCTGCGATTAATTTGATTATGGCGCAACGTTTGGGCCGACGGCTATGCGAACACTGTAAAGTCCCCGCCAACTTTCCCGATAAAGTCCTCCTTGATGCAGGCTTTAAACCAGAAGAGTTGAGGGATCTTAAAATATTCAGTGCTGTAGGCTGCGAGCATTGTACCAATGGTTATAAAGGTCGGGTCGGCGTCTATCAAGTCCTAACGCTGACTGACAAAATGCGTACCCTAATACTCAACGGGGGCAATACCGATCAACTGGCGGAATGCGCCCTGGCTGAAGGTTTTAATGATTTGCGTAGATCAGGTTTAAACAAAGTGCGCATGGGCGTGACCAGCCTGGAAGAAATTGACCGAATCACCAAGGAATAAACATGGCAGAGCAAGCTGAACAAATCGATTTCGTCTGGGCGGGAACCGACAAGGCAAAAAAGAAAGCCGGGGGTATAATCTCTGCAAAAAGCGAAGCTATTGCGAAAGCTGAACTGCGTCGGCAAGGCTATCGCATCATTAAATTCAAGAAAAAACCCAAACCGCTGTTCTCAGCAAAAGTCCAAGCTATTACACCGGGCGATATAGCCGTTTTTTCCAGACAATTAGCCACCATGCTTAAAGCGGGTGTGCCTTTGGTTCAGTCATTCGACATTGTCGGCAAAGGTCACGATAATGCAAGCATGGAGAAGCTGCTAATGGGTATCAAAGCCGATATTGAAGGCGGCGACACATTAGCCCAGGCACTTAAAAAAAATCCGCTGTATTTTGATGAATTAACTTGCAACTTGGTTGATGCGGGCGAACAGGCAGGGGTATTGGAAACACTGCTGGATAAAATCGCCACCTACAAAGAAAAAACCGAGTCTATGAAGAAAAAGATCAAAAAGGCGCTGACCTATCCTATCGCAGTTGTCGTCGTAGCCTTTATTGTAACCACTATCCTGCTGATTTTTGTGGTGCCGGTATTTTCCGACATGTTCAAAAGCTTTGGCGCAGACCTGCCTGCCTTCACCAAAATGGTTGTTGCCATGTCTGAATGGATGCAGGCATGGTGGTATATTGTCGTCGGCATCGTTGTCGCTATCGTTTACACATTTGGCTATTTTAAAAAGCGCTCCAGGGCATTTAATCACTTTCTGGATAAAACCCTGCTAAAACTGCCAGTAGTCGGCATGATTTTACATAAGTCCGCTATTGCACGGTTTGCCAGAACCTTGGCAACCATGTCAGCAGCTGGGGTACCTTTGGTCGAGGCGCTGGAGTCAGTTGCCGGAGCCTGCGGCAACATTATCTACACCGAAGCCGTTTTAAAAATGCGCGAAGAGGTCTCAACCGGGCAAAGACTTCAAGTTGCAATGCAACAGGTCGATCTTTGGCCCAACATGGTGATACAAATGGTGGCTATCGGCGAGGAATCAGGCTCTATGGATTCTATGCTGTTGAAAGTTGCTGACTTTTTTGATGAAGAGGTCGACAATCTAGTCGATAATTTGAGCAGTTTAATGGAACCCTTCATCATGGTTGTTTTAGGCATTTTAGTCGGCGGCCTGATTGTCGCGATGTATTTACCGATATTTAAAATGGGCGCAGCTATTAAGTAAGTACGTTGTACGTTACGCTTACACACAACTGCAATATGCAGGAGCAATTGCCCAAAGTACCTTATTCAAAAACGCTCCTGCCACGGGAGCACTCACTTTCTCAAAAAACAGATGCAACAGCTTAGTACGCTTTTAATTATACCCACTTTATTTTCGGCTCTGGTCGGCATCATCGGCTTAATGGTCGGCAGCTTTCTCAATGTTGTTATCTATAGATTGCCGATCATGATGCAACGAGAATGGCGTAAGGAGTGTACGGAATATCTGCAAATCAATTCGGAGGGCGCAAGCGGCGCAGACGAAGCTCCCTTCAACCTGGTTTTTCCTTTATCCCGCTGCCCAGGTTGCAATACCCCCATCAAGCCTTACCAAAACATTCCGGTCATCAGCTACCTTTTTTTAAAAGGTAAATGTGCAACCTGCGGCTGTCACATTTCGATGCGCTATCCCATTATAGAAGCTTTAACGGCAATAAGCTCAATCATAGTGGCTAGCCATTTTGGCTATACGCCTCAAGCCGGGTTTGCCCTGCTGCTGACTTGGTCGCTGATTGCATTGATCTTTATTGATATTGACCACCAGCTATTACCCGATTCCATCACCCTGCCCATGCTTTGGCTGGGAATGTGTCTGAGTCTGTTTAATGTTTATACTGATGCCCACTCTAGCATCATCGGCGCTGTTGCCGGCTATCTGGCCCTTTGGACTATTTTTCATCTATTTAAACTGGCGACCGGCAAAGAAGGCATGGGTTATGGCGATTTTAAATTGCTGGCTTTATTCGGCGCCTGGCTAGGCTGGCAATACCTGCCGATTATTATCTTATTATCATCGTTGGTCGGGGCAGTCATTGGGATAAGTATGATCGTTTTTGTTAAACACGACCATAACGTACCCATCCCCTTTGGCCCTTACTTAGCCGTCGCCGGATGGATCGCGCTGTTATGGGGCAATGACATCAACCACCTCTATTTAGCCACCGTAGGCCTATAAAAGATCATGCTGAAAGTCGGACTCACCGGCGGCATAGGCTGTGGAAAATCGACGGTTGCCAGGATTTTCGCCGACCTAAATGTCCCGGTGCTGGATGCTGACAAAATAGCTCATCGGCTGGTCGAAAAAGAACAACCCGCACTGACGCAGATACAACAGGAATTTGGCCCAGACATTCTCAACCCGGATGGCTCGTTGAATAGAAAAGCCCTCAGGGATCGGATTTTTTCCGACCCCAAACAGAAACAGAAACTTGAATCGATACTGCACCCGCTAGTCTATAAAACCCTGCAAGCTGAACTCGAACAACTGACCGCTCCGTATTGCATTATCAGTATTCCATTATTATTCGAAACCGGCATGACACATTTTGTCGACCGGATACTGGTCATCGACTGCCCTGTTGAGGCACAAATTGAACGTGTTAGGATCCGGGATAACCTATCCATCGAAAGAATACAATCCATAATTGACAGCCAGGTATCGCGTGCATTCAGAAAAACAAAGGCCGATGACCTGATTGATAACTCAGATACAGATTATAGACTTGCAGAACAGGTAAAAAAACTGCACAATTTGTATCTTTCAATAAGCGCTTGCCGGGATTAATTTGTCTGTGAACACCACTATTACCTATGAATTCCCACTCAATGAACGTATTCGTGTTTTCATACGGTTAGAACAACTATTCCAACAGTTCAACCATTTCTTAACGGGAGAAACGGTCGCCGACAAACGTGCTGCGCTTAACGCGTTGCTCGACATCATGACCATTTTCAGGCGCAACGATCTAAAGTCTGAAATATTGAAAGAACTTGATCGCCACGCCAACGTACTAAACAAAATCGCCCATAACCAAAACGTCGACACCCAAAAACTGGAAGAACTGCTTAGCCAATTAAATAAGACCAGCAAGAGACTCTATGCCACTAGCGGAAAAATCGGCACCCATGTCATGGCAAGCGACTTATTCCAGAATATTGCGCAACGCAGCTCAATCCCTGGCGGAACCTGTTCATTCGATTTACCCGAATTCCATTACTGGCTGGAGCAGGATGAAGCCATTCGCTTAAAAGATATGGAACACTGGAGCAGCCCATTTGCCGATATTCGTATCGCAATTGACCTGATTCTTAATTTCCTACGACATTGCAGCACCCCTACGCAAGAAATTGCAGAAGCCGGTTTTTTCCAATTTCTGCTGGACACCAATCAGCCCTATCAACTGCTTAAAGTAACTCTGGATAAATCGATCCACTGCTTTGCAGAAATCAGTGGCGGCAAGCATCGTTGCACCATCCGCTTCATGGTGCCATCTTCCGACAACAAACGTCCTTCACAAAGCCCTGATAATATTCCATTTTCCTTAACCAGCTGCCTTTTCTGATGTCGGCATCCGACAAACCTCTTCTAGTAAAATGCCCTAACTGCGGATGTTCTGTACCGTGGGTTCCTGAACAACTATCCAAACCCTTCTGCTCAGAACGCTGTAAATTGATTGACTTGGGAGAATGGGCAATGGAAGAAAAAAGAATTCCGGGAGAGTCATTGCCAATGGATAGCGAAGACGATACTTTCTTTCATTAACAGAGCGAAATAAGTTCACCAAGAAAAAAGCTTGGACTGCAAAAAATACAGCTCCTCCCTATGAGGTCAAGGAACAAAGCGCGTCGTTTGAGTTGCTTTGTTAATCAACTGAATTTTGCCGGACAACATTAAAAACCGATCTAAGGTTTAGCATTTTCTTTTTGATTGAACCAGTCGATAATAGCCCTATTATTTATTTAACCTTGAATGGAACAAAAATGAGCAATGTATTTAGTTTTACCGGCACTGTCGGCCGTGATGCAGAAGTCCGATATCTTCCGTCAGGTCAGGCGGTATTGAATGTCACCGTAGCCAACAATATCGGCTTTGGCGATAAACAACAAACACTCTGGATCAGGTGTGCGGTATGGGGCAAGCGCGCCGAAGGACAGCTGCAAAATTACCTGAAAAAAGGCCAACAGGTATTTGTCTCGGGCGAACTGAGTCAAAATGAATATCGGGCACAAGACGGCTCGACTAAAACCAGTCTGGAGCTTAACGCCAATATTATTGATTTGGTCGGAAAAAGAAACGAATCAAGCCAGTCGTCGCAACAGAATTATCAATCTTCCGGTGCGCCGCAAGGCCAATCATCTGCTCAACAAGCCCCTAGTCATGACAACTTTGATGCGCCATATGATGACGACATCCCGTTTTAAAAAATGGTAGTGTTAGCGTGCAATCTGTTTACAGCCAGAGGCAAAGTAAAAAGTCACTGAGATGACAGTCAAAAAAAAGACCACCCCAGAGAGAAAGGGCTTTAAGCCCAGGTGGTCTTTGTAAGAGAGATAATGCGACAAAAACATGGCATCCAGCCTTTTCTGTCACTTATAGATTAACAAAATAGGCCCATCAGGTTTATTAGTACGAATACCTACTTCAGCAATTTTATACACTCAAATTAATTTGCTGTACGGTTCCAACTTTGCCGTTTTCAGTTAAATAAACGCCGGTATCGGTAACTTCTCCCAGAGATTTATTATCGGCGGTGCGTAACTGAAACGGTGTGGTAGCGTGTCCCAAATAAATCGCGCCTATGTTTTTATCCCCCAAGGCAATAAGCTGCTGACTGCCGTCATCGTGCCGCTGCCAGATTCTTAAGCTGTTATAAATCGGGTCGGCCTCGTCAATAAAACCATTGTTGTCGCTGTCATACTTGGCCAGCTCTGCAAATCCGTTACCGGAATTCGGACCGAACAGCTCAGAGCCGTTATTAATAACGCCGTCTTTATTTTTATCCAACGCCAGAAAACCGCTGCCCGGTTTTAGCGTGGCGATTTGTTCAGGTGTACCGTTGGCATCAATATCGAATGCAAAATGTGTCTGAGACAGTTCCGCTGCATTCCCATCAAAATTGATCACAAGAGGATCGACTTTCTTTTCGGGGTCGCCAGCCTTGATGGAAAGATTGGTTTCCAATTGAAACTCGCGGCTCAAATTCAATTGAACGGAAAAATCGATACTTTTCCCGTCTTGCGTTTGGATTGTACCGGTAGCAGAAAAGCTTGAGCTTTCAGACTCCTGGTAAGCGGTATGATGTTCGTAAACAAGACCGAAACCTGCGGAGGGCTGTTGATTTGCAGGTGGTGGAGGCGTTGTGCTTATATCAATACTTGTGCTTCCTGTGCCGTTATTAGCCGTCAATTCACTCGGTAAAAACAGTTTAAAATCGTAACCGGTTATTTGTTTAACCATGCGTTTTACAATGAGGAACGTAATACCCTGATTGGCATCTAACGAGCTACTGAGATCCAATGATTGCTTATCGGTTTTAAGCGCTTGGGCTGAATCACTTAAGCTGAGCGTATCCGCTGGCGGCGGCTGGCTTTTCCAGACCCGTAATGACTCGGACTCTTGAGAACTCTTTAAGGATTGATGCTGACTGGTTAGCTGGATGACAGAATTTTTGATGATCATTAGCTTTGTCCCCTGAGATAAAGTTTGATACCAAAGTTAGCGGCTGACATCGGAATTAGTTTAGGCGACATAAAAAATGGCGGATGTCGGCCGCTACAGGACTGGATTGCTTGGTGTATAATGGGATTTTTGCGATAGATAGGATCAACAATGGAAGCTTACCCCGAGAAAACCTGTTCGATAGACCGACTGGTCACTCATGCGAAACTGGTAGAAGCGACAAAAGCCGGAATGAAAACACAACAGCGTCGTGACGGCGTATATGGCTGGCCCGGCGAAACCTTCGACCTGGACGGGATGACTTTTGTTGTGACCGATTTAAAACGCCAGCGTTTAGGCGATATGACCGATGCCGATGCCAAAGCAGAGGGTTATCCGAGTCTGGACATGTACCGCGACATCATCTTAAAAATGCACGCAGGGATGACTTGGGAAGCCGACGCTCTGGTATGGGTGCATAGTTTTGCGGTTAAGACTGATTAGTTAACCGCATTAAACCCTCGCCCTTTCCGGGCGAGGGTTTAATATTGCCGATCTTGTTTACATTCGATTAACGATGCGGCGGCAGCCGTTGCCTTCAGGTCATTAGACATCAGGGTAGCTGTTCTTTGAAGCGGCAACTCCATGTACCGGTACGAAATCATGGCGAACGCAAAAACAACTGCGATGTAAACGAAAGTTAACCCGCCGACATAATTCCCAGTCACCAACTCCTGCCACAAATACACTGTGTAGGAAACCCTCCCTGAATAGCACAACCCTCTGTTTTTAAAAACTACAGCAATCAATTTAATCTGTGTGGGCGTACCCAGCACCATCAGTAGAATCAGCATAGGATAACAAACCGCCTTAACCTGCTTTTCGATGCCAACCGGCAAATAGCCTATACCAACAAGCAGCAGCGCGATAACGATTAACCAAACCGCAACGTGCATCTGACGAACACGGCTGATGACATTTTCAGGCAACAGTGCTGAGCAGCAACCGGTGAGCAGAAAAATAAAGCACATCAAATATTCGCCCAAAAACAGATGCCCTGACCTGTTCAATAACACCGAAGCGATGACCATGCCGCCAATTGCCAAACCGAAGCGCAAGCTGTTGTTAATCAGCGGTACGAACAGCATCAACAACGGGAAAAGCAGGTAGAACTGTTCCTCATAAGCCAGCGTCCAGGTGTGTCCTGCGAACCAGGAGCAGCCTTCGGGAAACGGCATATTGCATAAAAACGAGGCCGATGTGAGCGCTTGTTGCGGCGATATTTCAATAATTCCCGCTACATCAAGCATCAAAAGACTGGATAGATACAGCCAAAGCGGCGGAATGATCCGATAAAACCGGCGCACATAAAATGCAGGCAAACAAATCGTACCCGTCCTGTTTTTTTCAGCTACAAGACCGGAACAAATCACAAAACCGCTGATTACAAAAAAGATCAGAACTCCCAGTTCACCCAGTCTGTCCAACTGATCTAAATAAGGAGCTAGAAGAGTTACCTCTAAGCCGCTATAAACAAAAATGTGCGACTGAATGACCATGACAACGGCCAGAAACCGCCAGACATCAATATAATCGATTCGTGTCGGCGCTTCATCTTTACGGGTATTACACAAGGTTACTTATCCAGATTAAAGAAATGACGGGGCAGACAAGACGCCGCCCCGGTTTTATGCGGGATTAATTCTTTCGGCTGTAGCTGGGAAAATAGCTTTTACCAACTGCTGTTTATTTAGCGTAGCACTATCTTGTTTATTATCCGGCTGCTAAATAATACAAGCCGCTGCTTAAGCATATCAATGAAAATAGATAGTTGATGCGCTTGCCTGTAGTTAGCCCAATGACGCAGCCGACCAAACAAATGACCAGACTCATCAACATTAACGACGAAAAATACTGCACGGCACTGGAATCAGCCGGAACTTCTGCGGCATGGGCATAGCCATGAAATAAAGCAAAAAACGATACGCCCAGAAGCAGCACTTTAGAGCGTTGTTTTTGGCTAATGCTAACCAGCAAGCCAAACGCCACCAACGACAAGGCGATTAATGATTCAACAAACGGTATTTGCACGCCATATGCATTAAGCAAAGCGCCAACCGCCATCAATGCCAGAAAAACAGCCGGAAATGCAAATACCGCTTTGCCGCCTTGTTTAGCCGCAATCAAGCCAACCGCTATTAATACCAATAAATGATCGATACCGGTTAATGGATGCAGTAACCCGCTGATCAAGCTGTGATCGATATGCCCGGTATGCGCATAGAGTGAAGGTGATACGAGACATAAAGCGGCGATCAGCCAATTTTTAATACACATAAAGTTAAGTCCTCTTAAAGTTTTTTAAATCGATGCACAATATTCTACAAGTTTGCAGTCTATCGTTATTGTAAAAATAACGTCAGTCTATTAACTGGCCTGAGGTCTGTCAACGCTTTATCAAGTAATTGCCTTAATCGCATCCGCAAGTAGGCCGTCGAGTTTGATACAGGAGCTAGGATGGTCGATGCTGTCGGTGCTCCAGATGGTTTTGACGCCAGCTTCAAGGATATAAGTATAAGCATCGCCACAAAACAAAGCGTGGGTGACGACGGCGTAGATGTCTTGGCAGCCTGCGTCTTGCAGCAGTCCCGCCGCTTTGGCGAGCGTCCTACCGGTGCTGGCCATGTCGTCGATGATGACCACGGGTTGGCTGCCAAAATCACGATCCGGCAAGGCCATCTCTACCTGTTTGTCCCCCAGCCGATTTTTATCGGCAATCGCGTAATCGAAACCGATGTTGCCTGCGATAGTACCGACCCACTGTTCAGACTCGCTGTCAGGCCCTAACAATACCGCATGGTTAAATTTTGCTTTTAGAAAAATTCCAATTTGATCGGCGGCAGTCAGGCTAATCGCGTTTTTAATCGGAATTGCCTGGGTTAACGCTGATATACGGTGCAAATGAGGATCAACGGTCAGCACATCGTCGAACAGGTCAGCCAGCAGCTTGCCGACGATGCGCTGGCTGACGGCCTCACCGGGCTGGTTGGCGATATCCTGGCGCATATAACTTAAGTAAGGCGCAACCAGTGTGAGGCGTTTAGCGCCTAATTCCCGTGCTGTAGTAGCGCACAGCAACAACTCGATCAATTTATCGTTGGGTTGATTAAGGCTGCGGCAGACGATAACGTGCTCGGGCAATGAGGGCGGCAGACGGATCAAGCTTTCGCCGTCAGGAAAATGATGCAAAACCACCTCGATCAACGGCATATCAAGCCGGGCGGCGAGACGTTGTGCTTGGCTTAAGTAATCAGGGAAGGCGAGAATCATCATGGGTTAAAATCATTCCTAATTTAAAGCCGATGCTACTCAACGGCTAAGAAATTTTCACCACGAAGACACGAAGGACACGAAGAATAAAACTTCGTGTCCTTCGTGTCTTCGTGGTGTTCTTTATGAGGTTTACGTAGCATCAGTTAAAAGGCAATCAGCGACTTAATGATTTGCTCTTCGCTGCCTATCGTGTAGCCATTATTTTGGGCTGCCAAATCCTGGGCGAATTTAAAATCGGCCGGAAATTCGGCATAGATTCGATATAAAATCTCGCCTTCTTTTACCGGACTTCCCAGTTTCTTTAACAAATCGACGCCTGCTTTTTTCATTATCGGCGCACCGGCAAGCCGGGCGATTTTTGCCATTTGAAAGTTGTCGATACTGGTGACTACGCCGTCGCAACAGGCAACAATCTCATGGCAAAGACTGCCGGGGCGCAGATCGATTATTTTTGCACCCTGCGCCTGAATCAGCGCATTCATTTTGGCCCCGGCCCGGCCCGATTCGAGTATGTCGCGGGCAATGGCATAGCCTTGGCCGCCGCGCACATCGGGATCGAATTCGATGATCCGTCCGGCCAGCTGCAAGGATTTCTGGCGCAAATCGAACGGCGCATCGGGATCGTTTTGCAGCACCTGCATAATGTCCCGGGCTTCAAGCACAGGGCCTATGCCCCGCCCTATCGGCTGGCGGCCATCGGTAATCATCACTTCCAGATGAATGTTGAGCCGGTCGCCGACAAACTCGAACAGTTTGCGCAAGGCCAGCGCTTGGTTCATGCGCCGCACTTTGGCGGTAGGGCCGACCGGAATATCGATAAGCAGATGCGTGGAACCGGCTGCCAGTTTTTTGGACAGGATCGACGCCACCATTTGCCCCTGCGAATCGATGCCCAGCGGTCGTTCAACGGAAATCAGCATGTCATCGACCGGCGCGAGTCTGGCCGTGCCGCCCCAAGCCAAACAGCCGCGCTCCTGGCGCACAATGTCATGCAATTGATCCGGCGTCAGGTTGACATCGGCCAGCAATTCCATGGTGTCGGCGGTGCCTGCCGGCGAGGTAATCGCACGGCTGGAAGTTTTCGGGATCAACATGCCGTGCGCGGCAACAATAGGCACGACCAGCATCGACGTGCGATTGCCGGGAATGCCGCCGATACAGTGCTTATCGGCAACCAGCGATTCATGCCAGTTCATGGTGTCGCCGGATTGCAGCATGGCGCGGGTCAGAAAAAACAGCTCATCACGATCCAGATTGTTTTGCCCGGTCGCGACCAGGAATGCGGCCATTTCCATTTTCGAATAACGGGTTTCGACAATATCGTTGGCTATGCTGGTAAAGTCGTCCTGACTAAGTCGTTCACCGTTGATTTTGCGCCGCACCGCATCCATCGACTTGGGCGCTTCCGCATGATTGACGGTAACCAGACAGCCTTCAGCGACATTGAGCCGTGTGAATGCCTGTTCGGACAGGCCCAGTTCCCCCGGCTGTACGATGGAGCTGTCATCGACCACGTTAAGAACGGCGAGCACCTTGGAGCCGTTGTTGCTTACCTGGATTTTAGACAGCGCCTGAAACCCCTCGGCCCGGTAAACGCCGCACTCGCGATGCAGATAAGCGACATTTTCATGATAAGTATCGATAGCGATACGGCGAATTTGCAGGTTGTCGTTGCTCATGGGATAAAATGGTTAATGGATAACATAGATTGATGATGCGGTTTGAG
>JANYKK010000145.1 GCA_025361585.1 Methylobacter sp.
CGTTCGGCCTCGGCGCGTTTCATGCCGTTGATGATCAGCGGCACCGACACGTTTTCAGCCGCACTGAGTGCAGGCAACAAGTTAAAGGCCTGAAAAACAAAACCGATGTTGTGCGCCCTGAAATTCAGTTTGTGATGATTGCTCATGTTCAGCAAATCCTCGCCGAACACTTCGCAATAGCCGCTGTCCTGATCGAGTATGCCGGCGATGACTGAAATCAGAGTAGTCTTGCCGCAACCTGACGGCCCGACCAGCATCATCAGCTCCCCCATCGCGATTTCCAAATTGACGCCGTTAAGAGCGGTTACCTTTTGCTCGCCGGTATCGTATACTTTGACCACGTTTTGACAGCGTACAGCTAATGACGATGGATTCATGCGTTAGCCTTTAAACACAATAGCCGGTTCCAGCCGGATTACCTTAAGTATGCTGATCAGTGCCGCAAAAATGCAAATCAGGCTAACACCGGCGCCGCTAAACAGCAGCAGTTGCCACGGAAACTTAAATGCCAATATTGTGTGCCGCATCGAATAGCCAAACACTGCGGTCAAGCCCACGCCTAAACCGTAACCGATAGTACCCACTAAAACCGCCTGTAGCAAAATCATGCGCAGCAAAACCCAGTTGCTGGTACCCATTGCTTTAAGTACGCCGAATTGACGTAGGTTTTCCAGCGTGAAATTGTAGAAAGTCTGTCCGGCAATCGCCGCGCCGACGATAAAACCCAGCATGACCGAAATGCCGAAGTTGATCGGGATGCCGGTGTTGTGCATAAAATACTCGTAAGTGAGGGACATAAATTCCTCACGCGTATAAGCGGCTAAACCGGTGGAAGCGCGGATACGGTGGGTCAATTCGGTAATATCTTGTCCTGGTTTGGCTTTAACCAGAACGAAGGACAACAGTTTGCGTTCCTTGGGCGCGTAACTTTTTGCTCGGGAATAAGTGGTATAGACCACGGGTTGGGACTGGAAAGTACGGGTGACCTTGGCGATGCCGACAACGATAGCGCGATGATCATTTAACTCCACGCTGTCGCCTACTTTAAGCGGAATGTTTTTGCCGCCGGGCGTTGGGGAAGGTTTGCCCAGTTTATCCCTGGCACCGTCTATATCGACAATAATGCCGTCGCTGCGGCGCAAATCTTCAAGCGTGCCTTCGAGCATGACCGGCGGGCCGCCGATTAAAGTGGCGTCGTCCAGGCCAACGACATTGCAGGTTTGAAAAGTGCCGTCGGCAAGCCGTGCTTTTAACAGCCCCTTGTACATCGGCATGGCCCACTCCACACCAGAAATGCCGCGTACCCGGTAAAGCTCGGTGTCCTGCAAAGGCTTGATGTCATCGACGAATTGCACTTTCTCGTCCATTACCCAAATATCGGGCAAACCGACGTCCGATATGAAGCTGTAAGAGCGCGACATCAACCCCAAAAAAATCGCCGGTTGCTGGGTCATGATCAATGAGGCAAAGGTCAGCCCCATGACAATACCGAGATATTTGCCTTTATCCCCCATCAGCATTTTTATGGCGATGTGATTCATGAGTTTGAACTCGTTGTTGGTTAAACTTGATTTTATCATGCAACGTAAATTGACAACGCATAACCGTATTCATAGAATACAAACCATGAACCACATGACCTTATTCCTGGAAATTAGCACACGATGGCTGCGAAAGATTATTAGCTTTCACCGCGGTGCTGTTTTATTGGTTCATTAGTCCCATTTTAATAAAGCAACTGCGGGTCTTGTCCCCCGTTGCTTAGTTAGTCTTTCCGGCAAGATTCGCAGTTTTTCCATCTTAAGGAGAAGTTTGTGCATCAACCCGAATCCGTTATACCGCAAAAAAATCGGCAGGTTATTTTAGGTTATCTATTTGTCTTACTCGGCGCGTTTGGTTTTTCGGCCAAAGCGGTACTGGTCAAATTAGCTTACAGTTACAGTCTTCAACTGGATGCCATCACCTTGATGGTGCTGCGTATGGCTATTTCATTGCCATTTTTTCTGGTGGTTGCGTTATGGTCGGCCAACGATCCGGCGACAACAAAAGATGTGCAACGCTTAAACAAACAAGACTGGCTGATGATTTTCGGCTTGGGCCTATTGGGTTATTACATTGCCAGCTTCCTTGATTTTGCGGGTTTGCAATATATCTCGGCTGGCCTTGAGCGCTTAATAATTTTCCTCT
>JANYKK010000168.1 GCA_025361585.1 Methylobacter sp.
AACGGCCCCGCCAAAAACACTGAGATTATCGGCGCGCACTCGCTGAAACAGTTGGTCGATAGCTTGGAGTCGCCGCGTATCGTCATGTTGATGGTCAAAGCGGGCGAAGTCGTCGATCAGTATATCGACCAGCTAGCGCCGCTGTTATCGGACGGCGATATTATCGTAGACGGCGGCAATTCGCTGTTCACCGACACCACCCGCCGCACGCTCGCCCTGAAAGAACAAAACATCCTTTACATCGGCGCGGGCATTTCCGGGGGCGAGGAAGGCGCAAGACACGGGCCTTCGATTATGCCCGGCGGCAATATCGATGCATGGCCAGCGGTCAAGACCATTTTCCAAGCCATCAGCGCACAGGTTAATGGCGAACCCTGCTGCGAATGGGTGGGCGATAACGGGGCCGGGCATTACGTCAAGATGGTGCATAACGGCATTGAATACGGCGACATGCAACTGATCGCCGAGACGTATCACCTGATGTCCGAGGGCTTAGGCTTAAGCGCCCATGATCTGCATAAGATATTTACCGAGTGGAACCAAGGCGCGTTAAACTCCTATCTTATTGAAATTACCGCCGCTATTTTGGCCTACAAAGATCGGGACGGTCAGACCTTGCTGAAAAAAATTCTCGATACCGCCGGGCAAAAAGGCACCGGCAAATGGGTCGGCATTAATGCGCTGGAGTTGGGCATTCCCCTAACCTTGATCGGCGAGTCGGTCTTTGCCCGCTGCTTGTCCGCCCAAAAAGACGAGCGCGTTAAAGCCGCATCGGTATTGCCTAAGCGGGTACTCAAATTTGTCGGCGACAAAAAAGCCATGGTTACAGCCATTCGCGATGCGTTGTACGCGGCCAAAATCATTTCCTATGCGCAGGGCTTTAGCTTGATGCGCGAGGCATCGAAAGAATATAAGCTGTCCCTCAATTTTGGCGAGATTGCGCTGATGTGGCGCGGCGGCTGCATTATTCGCAGCCGGTTTTTAAACAACATCAAGCAAGCCTATGACGCGAACCCTGATCTGGAAAACCTGCTGTTAGCCGAAGATTTTTCCAGAGCCATGAAACACGCCGATGAAGGCTGGCGAAAAACGGTTATATTAGGCATCGAGCTGAGCCTACCGACACCGGCATTGTCTTCCGCGCTGGCCTATTACGACGGCTATCGCAGTGAAAAATTACCGGCTAACTTATTGCAGGCGCAACGTGATTATTTCGGTGCGCATACTTATGAACGGATAGATCAACCCAGAGGCCGGTTTTTCCATACCGATTGGACCGGTCGTGGAGGTAAAACCGCATCGACTGCCTATACTGTTTAAATAAAACATTTTCGGTTACGCTACCTCCCTACAAAACAACGAGGCGCTATTACCAATGAAAGCCGAACCCTGCACCTACGCCATTTTCGGCGCCACCGGAAATTTGTCCCGCATTAAATTAATGCCCGCCCTATATCGCCTGGATGCCGCAAACCGATTGCCTGAAGGTACCCGCATTCTGGCAATCGGTCGCAGGCCGTGGGATCAGCAAAAATGGCTGGCGGAAGTCAGGCAAATGATTGAGGCCAAGGCTCCGGGCGATTTTGATGAAGCCGTGTTCCAGCGTTTTGGCGCCCGCTTGCATTACCATCAAGGCGATATAACGCAGCCCCAGTGTTATACGGAACTGGCTGAACTGCTTAACGATAAAAACCAATTCCCAAAAAACATCGCCTTCTATCTGTCGATAAGCCCCTCGGACTTCGGCACGGTTATGGAAATGTTAAGCAAGACCAACCTGTTCGATGAACAATACGGCTGGCGGCGGGTGATTATAGAAAAGCCGTTCGGCTATGACCTGGACAGCGCCCAAGCCCTGCAAAAACGCATCAGCCGCTATTTAACGGAAGAGCAGATTTACCGGATCGATCATTACTTGGGTAAAGGCATGGTGCAGAATGTGCTGGTGTTTCGCTTTGCCAATGTGATGCTGGAACCGTTATGGAACCGCAACTATATCGACCATGTCCAGATCACCCATTCCGAAGACATCGGCATCGGCAGCCGCGCCGAGTACTATGACAAGGCCGGGGCCATGCGCGACATGCTGCAAAGCCATCTGCTGCAATTGCTGACGCTGGTCGCCATGGAGCCGCCGGTGTCGATGGAAGCCGAATCGCTACGCGACGAAAAAGTCAAAGTCCTAAAATCCATCCGCCCCATTCCCAGGGAAGCGGTGCATGGCCACGCCTTTCGCGCCCAATATGCCAACGGCAACGTCGGCGGCGAACGGGTCAACGGCTATCTACAGGAAGACGGCATACCGGCCAACAGCATCACCGAAACCTATGCTGCGATGAAGCTGTATATCGACAACTGGCGCTGGCGCGGCGTGCCGTTTTACCTGCGCACCGGCAAGCGCATGGCCAAGGCGCAATCGACGATCTCGATTTGTTTTCGCCATCCGCCGTTGCAGTTTTTCCGCGGCACCGAGGTGCAATGCATGAACCCCAACTGGGTGCTGTTAGGCATACAGCCGGAAGAGTGCATCCGCATTGAAATGACCGTCAAAGAACCCGGCCTGGAGATGCGCACCCGCTCAACCAGCCTGGACGCCAGCTTTCGCCAACAGAATGAAAAACCTATCGATGCCTACGAAGACTTATTGCTGGACGTATTAAAAGGCGACCGCTCGTTATTTCTGCGCTTTGATGAAGTAGAATATGCATGGCGCATTGTCGACCCGATCCTGCAAACCTGGGCGATAGAGCGTGACTATATCGTCACCTATCCCGCCGGTTCCTGGGGGCCGGAAGACAGCCGCCGCTTATTCGACAAAGAAAGCCAATCGTGGCGCAGCTCATTAACCCCGGAGTGTAACTAAATGCAAAAAAACAGCCGCTGGCATTATCTGGAGACCGCAGATCAAGTAGCAGAGGCCGCCTGCCAACAAATTCTTAATGCCGCCAACTCGGCTATCTCGGAACGAGGCAAATTCAAGCTGGTGTTAGCCGGAGGCAGCACCCCGGAAAAAGTCTATCGCCTGCTGGCAGAATCCAATGCCGATTGGGCCAACTGGCATATTTATTACGGCGATGAGCGCTGCCTGCCTGTCGATCATCAAGACCGGAACAGCCTGATGGCAACCCAGGTTTTGTTGGAAAAAGTCGCTATTCCGGCGAATCAGATATTTACCATGCCCGCTGAATTGGGGCCGGAAGTTGCGGCCGAACGCTATAAACTTGCCGTCGCCAAGGCCGGTACCTTCGATATGGTGTTACTCGGCATGGGCGAAGACGGCCACACCGCGAGCTTGTTTCCCGGCCATCAGCATCATCAGAATGAGCTGGTACACGCCGTTTACAACTCGCCCAAGCCGCCGCCGGAGCGCATTTCGATCAGCGCCAAGGCGCTCGGCAACACGCGGGAACTTATCTTTTTGATCACCGGC
>JANYKK010000204.1 GCA_025361585.1 Methylobacter sp.
TTCCAGATGGAATCGTCCACTTTGATTTTACCTTCGCCGTTTTCTATCGGTTTGTACAGGCTAAAGACCCTGCCGATGTACTGGTCGCCGCGCTTATTCAGCAACGGATGGTCTGTTGCGATGGGATGTTTCTTGCCGTAAAGCTTCCAGGCGGTGATGGCGGCAACGGACAGAACGGAAAAAATAAATACCTGCAAATCGATGCCGATTGCAGGGATCAGCAACAGCAGGCCGCCAGTGACAAACGCCGATGCGGCCATCCACAGAAAGAAAAAACCGGGAGCCAGCAGCTCCACCACTAACAGAACCAGGGCTAATACCCACCAGTTCCAGAAAACAACCTCTAACTCAGCCATGTCAGCTCTTTTTGGTCATGGCTTCTTTGGCCAGTTCGCCAATGCCGCCGAGCGCGCCAATTACGCTAGACGAATCCAGCGGCATGAAAACCAGCTTGCTGTTGCCTGACACGCCAATTTCTTTTAACGCTTCGATGTATTTTTGCGCGACAAAATAGTTGATGGCCTGGACATCGCCTTTGCCGATAGCTTCCGATACCATTAACGTCGCCTTGGCTTCGGCCTGCGCCAAACGTTCGCGGGCGTCGGCATCGCGGTAGGAGGCTTCTTTGCGGCCTTCGGCTTCCAGAATGGCCGCCTGCTGCGCACCTTCTGCGCGTAAAATTTCGGACTGCCTTAAACCTTCTGCTTCCAGAATGGATGCGCGTTTCAAGCGCTCGGCTTTCATTTGCCGGCCCATCGCTTCGACCAAATCTTTGGGCGGGGCAATGTCTTTTATTTCAATACGGGTGACTTTGATGCCCCACGGCGTTGTGGCATCGTCTACCACGGACAGTAGCCGGGCATTGATGTCATCCCGGCGGGACAGCAATTCGTCCAAATCCATCGAACCCATGACGGTACGGATATTGGTCATCACCAGATTCAGGATGGCCCAGCCCAGCTGGCTGACTTCATAAGCGGCTTTGGCGGCATCCATGACTTGGTAGAAAATTACCCCGTCCACGGTGACCATCGCGTTGTCTTTGGTGATGACTTCCTGCGAGGGCACGTCCATCACCTGCTCCATCATCACCATTTTTTTGCCGATACGGTCGATAACCGGCACGATAATATTCAAACCGGGCGTCAGCGTATTGGTATATTTGCCGAAGCGCTCGACCGTGTATTCCATGCCCTGGGGAACCGACTTGACGGCCAAAAATACTATTAATACAGCGAAAACCAAAAATGCTAAAGCAAAACCACCCATAGAGCCTCCTGAACTTTTTGACACGGGATGTGCCGGATTTCAACCGCCTGGAAAAGCAACACTGAACAATTCAGACCTTGAGAAAGTAAAAACCGTTAAAATAACATTGTGCGTGTTGCAAACAGCCGCACAACTCATAATAATATAAATTTAGTTTACGGGTAATTATAATGCTAATAACCGCCGCCTTTCATACAGGGATCTGGACTCTGCTCTTTTTTATTGTCGGAATGATTAAGCCCCAATGGCCTTTATTCTTCTTGAAAAAACCGGACAGGTTTTTAGTCCTGATTATATCGACCGTCTTATTTATGGTTACCTTTACGCTGTTTGGCGAAGGCAATCGGCAAAAAGCCGCTGAGGAAAAAGCGGCTAAAGAAGTCGTATCCAAAATCGTAAATCCGGCTTCCGCTCCAACTCCGGCTCCTGTTCCGGTACCTGAAATTCCCGCGACTAAACCTACTACGCCGAAGCATTAATAACGGGGCGGCAGGCCTGATAACGTTAGCCAAAGCGCTTGCCGCGCAGGCGCTGGGTCTGGTGCTTACCATTGCTCTGGCCTGGATGTTGCCCTTAGTATTTCACGGCGCATGGCGTTTGGCGCTGGCGCAAGGCGCTGCTGCGGCTTTGTGGAGCGGCATTTTACGTCAGCCGTATTGGTGGACTCCCATCCATTTGTTATTCCTGCCTACGGCTATCGCGTTGCTTACCTTGCAACTGCCGTCCTGGTTGTACCTGCTGATTGTGCTGCTGCTGGCATTGGTATTCTGGGGGACAGTTAAGGGCGATGTGCCGTTGTTTTTGTCCTCTACCGCCGTGGCGGATGCGCTGACAGTCATTGTTGATCGGGAAAATGCCGGAGCTTTCGCCGATCTCGGTGCGGGAGTCGGTTCGGTGGCAGTGCCGCTTGCACAGCGGCGAGCTTTGAAAGTCGATGCCTGGGAATATGCGCCGCTGCCGTGGCTGATTATCCTCTGGCGTTGTCGCAAGCTGCCGAATGCGACGGTAAAGCGCGCCAGCTTATGGGATTGTGACCTTGCCCGCTATGATGTGGTGTTCGCATTTCTTTCCCCGGCGGTCATGGCAAAACTGGGCGAGAAAGTCAGGCGTGAAATGCGCCCCGGCAGCTTGTTTATTTCTTCATCCTTTCCGATACCTGATTGGCAAACGGAATCAATCGTGCAGATTGAAGACCGGCGCCGGACGAAACTTTTTTGCTACCGGGTGTAGTCAGGGATAAGGCCAGTCAAGCGGAGCGACGGATGGGCGTTTCGGTCTACATGGCTGTAGATTATTGCCTCAATGGTGAGGCCATTGTAGGGGCGACCGGCCGGTCGCCCCTACGGTAGCTCGTAACTATCAAGCCTAACTGATTTGACGAAGTTTTAATAAAAAGTCACAGCACACAAAATGTTGTGGTCAGCATGATCATCTGCGGCATTAGCGTCAGAGATTATATCTTCAGGTACTTCCACCAAAACCAGTTGCGCACATGCAGATAATTGCGTATCGGCGTTTTGACCAGCAACAGCAATAAACCGATTGAATACAAGCACCAAACCGCCGCCCATTCGTTGGGATTGCTGGTAGTCAGCCAAGCCAGCAGCGGCCCGGTAATGATATGGTAGGTAGTCATTTTCCAGGAGCCGTAGAAAATAGGCATGATAAATGCCGCAATAACATACATATTGAACAACACCAGATTGGCCGTCGCCGGAATTTCCCAGGCGATATGCCAGTCACCGGATGTAGAGCAGATCCGCCTGCCGCAAAACGGCACGTTGAACGATTCGGCATACAGGATAAACCGGGTTTTAACTTCGTAACAGAACGGCGCCCACTCGAACGGATACAGCCGTATCAACAAGCAGACGGTCGTCACCAGACAGATAAAATAAACCGACGCGGAAATCTTGTCCCTGACTTTTTCGGGGATGAAATACATCGACACCGCGTTGACGAAAAACGGCTGGAACGCGATATGGATATAGCCCAGCAAGGTTGCCACTTGGTTGCCGGGATTGGAACAATCGTCAATCACCGTATAGGTGTAGGCCTGCAATGCCTCCATTAATGAAAAGAAACCCAAGGCATAACAAAGCGGGGCGGGTTCTTTTTTATAGTAAAAATTAAGCGGTGCTCGATAATCCGATAGTCGCTAATACAGTTGACGCTTCCCCGCTCCAGCACATAGTTTTTCCGTTAGTTTGTTAAATCCGAATGCTCTATTCAGACAGTTTGATTTATTATCCCGGTTTAGAGCAGAGGATTAGTTCTTGATAGTGATGTTTATTGGCTAACCTTAAACCCCTGCAATAAATCCCACCGCTTCAATCCCTGCAATCGCGCAGCGCTCGTCCTGATCGGAAATATCGCCGCTGATGCCGACTGCGCCGATGACATTGTTTTTGGTGTCGCGAATCAACACGCCGCCCGGCACCGGCATGATTTTACCGTCAGCCATGTTTAGCAGCGCATTCATAAAATTAGGTCGTTCTTCCGCAACGCTGGCCAAGCTGCGCGACGATATGCCCATGCTGACTGCTCCCCAAGCTTTTGCTGTGGCAATCTGTTCTCGGATCATGGTTGCGCCGTCTTCCCGTTGCATGGCTTTTAAATGTCCTGACGCATCCAAAACCACCACGGTAATCGGCGCCATGTTTAACTTGCGGGCTTTGTTGGTCGCGGTATCGATAATGATGTTGGCTTTTTCGAGTGTTAGTGTTTTCATTCAAAGTTCTCTTCTTGTTGAAGGCGTTATTTTAACAGCGGCAGCAGTTGCGGCCATACTTTATCTGCAATAAAAGGCTGGCCTTTGGCGTTGGGATGCAGGCCGTCCGGTTGCATCATGTCCTTGCTTAGGGCGTCATCTCCCATGATAAAAGGCACATAAGGGGCGCGCAGCTCCTTTGCCAGCTGAGGGTAAATATTGTAGAACATTGATGTGGCGTTTGCCGGTGTGGGCGGGATTTTCATGCTCAGCAGCAAGACCTTGGCACCGGCTCTCTGCGCACGATGGGCAAGCTCGGCAAGATTGCTTTTGATCAAAGTCGGCGGAAAACCACGCAAACTGTCATTTACTCCCAGCTCAATAATCACGACATCAGGCTTATGCAAGGCTATGGCACGGTCTATCCGCGCCAAACCGCCTGTCGTCGTATCGCCGCTGATGCTTTCATTGTGAATAATATCGCCAGCGCCTTTTCCATCCAATTTCTGCTGCAATAAGGTCACCCAGCCCTGTGCGACATCAATTCCGTAACCGGCACTGATGCTATCCCCCAATACCACAATGGATTTGGCCGTAGCGTCCATCGATATTAACGAAATAATTACGGCTAATAAAAAACGGATCATTATATAAACTCAATCATTAAATAATATTCACCGCTCCTATTTCCGGCAGGATTGCGGCATATTCGCCATCCATAGCAATCGTTGCGCTTGTTCACGGCAGGTTTTCGACATACACACCGTCCTCCTTGGCGATATTCTAGCGGAAAACCTGTGTAAGTTGGTTGCTACATACGATGGATTATTGCATATCTTGTCATCCATAGATTAAATTTTAAACGCGATTAGGCGCGCGAGTTGGCGCTGTTACACCGACGGTTTCCTAGGTGATTTAACTTATTGAAGTTCAATCAAATAAATCTAGAATGACAGATGTTATTTGTCCGCACGCCAATGGACAGTTTTTTCTGCAGAACTTGGATTTTGCACATACAATTGATTCTCAACTAATCTACCCAACAAAGGTGATATCGATGAAGCATTTATATAAATCAACTGCCGTACTGTTATTGTTGCTGCCCATGAGCATGATGAGTTCTGCCGCAGAACCGCAAAAAGCCGCTGAGCCAATGAAAGAAATGGGCATGCATCAGGGCATGGGGATGGGCATGATGGGCGGCATGACGGAAGAACAAAGAACTGAACATATGCGCTCCATGCAGGAACACATGCTTCAGATGCATGACCTGTCCAACCAGATTTTGTCAGAGAAAGATGCCGCCAAAAAAGAGGAGTTAAAAAAGCAGCAATTGGAATTGATGAAGGCGCACCATAGTCAAATGATGGAGCACCGCCAGCAAAAGATGCAGGAGCATAAAAAATAAGTGCGCCGGATGATTTAAATCGGAACTGACCATCCGCTCGCCGCCAGGTAGGAAACCTAGCGGCGAACGGATACAGCCAAAAATGAAGGAGAAGGATGATGGGCATATTACAAGAATTCAAAGAATTTGCCGTCAAGGGCAATGCGGTTGACATGGCCGTGGGCATCATAGTCGGCGCGGCTTTCGGCAAGATCATCTCCTCCCTTGTTGCCGATGTCGTCATGCCGCCGATTGGCGTGTTAATTGGCGGCGTAGACTTCACCAAGCTGGCTTTTACCCTAAAGGAAGCCGCTGGAAACGAGTCTGCCGTGACCCTTAACTACGGCAATTTCATTCAAGCTTTGGTTGATTTTACGATTATTGCCTTTGTTATTTTTATGGCGGTAAAGTTCATCAATAGTCTTAAGAAAAAAGAAACTCCGGTGCCTACAGCGGCTCCAGAGCCTTCCAGGGAAGAGTTGTTGTTGGCCGAAATCCGGGATTTATTGAAGGAAAAATAATATTTAGGTTTGCTCGGCAATCGTTTCTTTAGATAGGCTAAAAAAATCGTAGTTTGTCCACGAAATGGTTTTTCTGAGATCATAGGCTCTTAACAATATCCTCGATCAGTTGCGGCCCGCGATAAATAAGCCCGCTGTATATCTGCACCAGACTCGCTCCCGCTGCTAATTTTTCCTGCGCATCGTCGGCGCATAACACGCCGCCTGCCGCAATAATCGGAATCTTGCCGTTCAATTCAGCCGCCAAGCTCCGCACAACAAAAGTGGCTTGCTCCTTGACTGGCGCACCGCTTAAGCCACCAGCTTCATTAGCAAGCGGATGGCCTGCAATCTTGTCTCTGGCAATTGTGGTATTGGTCGCAATCACGCCGTCTATTTCAAATTCCAGCAACAGCTTGGCAATATGGGTTATTTCATCGGCGTTCAGGTCGGGCGCTATTTTCAAGGCCAAAGGTACGTAGTTGCCGTATTGCTGTTGCAGTTTCAGCTGTTCTTCTTTTAATGCGGCAATCAGGTTTTTGATTTCATCGCCCTGTTGTAACTGGCGCAGGTTCTTGGTGTTCGGCGAAGATATGTTAATGGTGATGTAGCTTGCTGAGGTGTAAGCCTTACGCAAGCCGAGCAGGTAATCGTCGGCCGCATTTTCAATCGGCGTATCGAAGTTCTTGCCGATATTGATGCCAAGAATGCCGGTGTAACGGCTTTTTTTTACCTGAGCCAGCAGGTGGTCTACGCCCAAGTTGTTAAAACCCATGCGGTTGATGATCGCCTGATGCTCAGGCAGTCTGAACAAGCGCGGCTTTGGGTTGCCGGGCTGCGGGCGCGGCGTTACCGTGCCGATTTCTACAAAGCCGAAACCCAATGCGGCCAGCGCATTAATATAATCGCCGTTTTTATCCAGCCCGGCGGCAAGACCGACCGGGTTTTTAAAGTCCAGCCCCATGACTGTGACGGGTTTGTGCTCGATTTCCGGGTAGATCAGTTTTGACAAGCCCGACAAATAGGCCGCGTTCAGCAGCTTAAGTGTCACTTCGTGAGCAGTTTCCGGGTTCAGGGAAAATAGCAAAGGGCGCAGTAATTGATAAGAGTTCATTGATGTGACCGAGTAGGGGCGACCGGC
>JANYKK010000206.1 GCA_025361585.1 Methylobacter sp.
GTGTATTTGATCATCATCATTGTTTATTCAATATACGGCTTTAAAGCTAACACCAAAAACATCGAGCATTGAATATTCATCAACTTAATTGATATAACCTGAACATAGTGCGATAGACTGGGGGCTGAGGCAATCCGCCACCACCTTCAGCAGACTGTTATCAGCATTGTGCAAATGTGGCGGTTTGCTGGCGCGAAACCGCCTTACAGCTTTACAGCTTTGTGCTTTTCGCAGCTGAAAACCTTTTCTGGCTTCCATCCTCCATCGTGTAGCACTGAGGCTTATAAAAGCCAACTAAGAGCTAATCAACCAAATGAAGCCGGATCACTTGCGGTCAGTAGCCATTAGAAAAACAGCTTGCATTCAAAATTTCTGCGTACTAAAGTTCGCCTTGTATAAATCGAAGAGAACAAACCAGTGACCGACGCGACAATGCCAAAGCGGGTTATCGTCTATGCCAAGGAAAGTGGAAAAGAGCCTTTTACCGAGTGGCTTTATAGCTTGCGGGATGCCATCGTACGAAAACGCATCCTTGCCCGCGTTTCCCGTCTGCAACAAGGCAACTATGGAGATTGTGAGCCGGTCGGCGAAGGGGTTAGCGAATTGCGATTATTTTTCGGTTCCGGCTACAGAGTTTACTTCGGGGAACAGGATAACCAGATTGTCGTCCTGCTCTGCGGCGGCGACAAGGGAAGCCAAAGCAAAGACATTGAACAAGCCAAAACCTATTGGCAGGAGTATCTAAACCATGAGCACTTATAGAACGATTGGCGAAGTTGAAGAACAATACCTTCGCGACCATCCCGAGGAAGTGGATGATTATATTACCGTCCTCTTCGATGAATATGCCGAAAGCGGCGATACCGCCACTCTGCTGTCGTCCCTGCGCGTGGTCAGTCGAGTGAAAGGAGTAAGCCGAGTTGCTGAAGTTTCCGGCCTAAGCCGCAAGGGCGTGCAAAAAGCCCTTTCTGAAAACGGCAATCCACAATTTAGCAGCGTAAACGCCATTATGCACGCAATGGGCTACCGCCTGACCCCACAAAAACTTTCTGCGGCGAACCACGCTTCTTAGCTTAAGCAGTCGCATTGGGGCGGGATGTGCCTCCTACTTGGCTCTATCCTTAACAACCGACATATGACATCACTATCAAAAAATGAATTAGTTGCTGAGTTTCAAAGAAATGTCGATGCTATAGCAACTGAATTAATATGCGCCTTCTCCCTAAAGTTTAAGCAAGAAGTTGTTAACTTAAGCGACCCACTAATGCGTTGGCTGGACTTCCGGTATCGATACGTTGATCCACAACCTCGCCAAGTTGTTTTTTCCAAAAAATTCCCAAAGAGGAATTTACCAACCAGCACAAAAACAGCACTAGAAAACGTAGTACGCTTAATAAAAAAGGGTGGAGATATAAATCCATACCAAGGGCGTGGTTTAACCTTAAGAAACGATATAAGCGGCGAACGCAATGAGACCAGAACTGATCTACTATGGGCTGATTGGGGAATACATCACTTCTATTTAAGCAACGAGCTAATCCCTTCGGATCGATATTATTCCCGTTCCGCAGATTACTTAGCATTTTGTTTGGTAGGTGGCAATCTCGTTGCATTTATTGATGTATTGCCTCATCCAGACAAAGAGGGCTTTGCAAACCCAAAACTCATTCACACCGTTGCATCAAACTGGCCTGATTATATGAAACAATTCCGTCTTAACGGAATAACCCCAAACCATAAATATACCCAGGCAGAAATCCATACGCTTAGAACCAATGGAACCGCATCAATTCTAAATATCAACGGTGCCGCATACATGGGCCCAGGTATGGGAGTAACCACTGCATCGACACCAACAAAAATAACTATCGGATATAACCATGTGCGGGAATATACAAGAAATTTAGCTGCATTAGTTTGCGAACCAGAAGGGGCATTCCGCACACCAGAGATCGCTGACTTGAGTGTCCCTCCCAATTTCTCCATAACTCCGACACCGGCAGGCCTGAGCGTATACGAATCCCAAACTGGATGTGCTTTCCTTTTACCCAGCGCCAAACCAAGCCGAAAAGCAGGTGTTTTGGAAACGTTTCATGAGCTTGTTCTGCCGCCCTGGGCATGCAAATCACTTGTTGCTCGTGCCCAAATAGCTGAGCTAAGCACTGTAGGATAGATTCGCCGCTAGACCCGTCCACCTTAATAGACTATTATCGGCGTTGCGCAAGTGTGGCGGTTTGCTACCGCCTTACAGTTTTATGCCTTAATTCCTAAAACGGAATATCATCATCAAAGTCGTCATAATTTGGCGGCGCAGGCGGCATTGAGCCTGGATCGTGTTGCGATGCCGATTGCTGGGACTGGCTGGCCGGTCTTGATTGCGGCGCTGAATATCCGCCCTGCGACTGATCGCCGCCAAAGTCGGCGGTGCCGCCGCTGCGGCTGCCAAGCATGTGCATTTCTGAGGCAACAATCTCGGTGGTGTAGCGGTCTTGTCCATTCTGATCTTGCCATTTACGGGTCTGTAAGCGCCCTTCAACATAAATTTGGCTGCCCTTTTTTAAGTATTCGCCAACGACTTCCGCCAACCGATTAAAAAACACCACCCGATGCCATTCAGTCGCTTCTTTTCTTTCGCCCGATTGTTTGTCTTTCCATCTCATGGATGTTGCCAACGTAATATTAACAACCGCTCCACCCGTTGGCATATAACGTACTTCAGGATCTGCGCCCAGGTTTCCTATCAACATCACTTTATTAAGCATCTATCTCTCCCATTGTTTTCGCGGATTCTATCGGATTAAGCATGGACATACTGCGCGATCACAGCTTGCAAGCGATCTTTATCCAGCTGCTGGTTATCGACCTTCAGATAAGCCAAAGCCTCTTCATAGTGCAGCGTGATTTCCTCTACACCGTTGATTTTAAGCATGTCGGCGACAAATTCGTTGGCCTCAGATTCGCTGAGTTGCTCCAACGCTATCAGCAGGTTTGCCACATAACGCGGTGGTTTCATCCATAAGGACGCCAGCAGCCAGCTGAATGCGGCGGCGGCACAAAACAAAAACACCGCTGTGACGCCGAACCGGCCGTTAAACCAGCCGCCGACAACCCCGCCCAGAAACAGCCCCAAGAACTGGGAGCTTGAATAAGCGCCCATCGCCGTGCCTTTCAAATCCGCCGGGGCGGTCTTCGATATTAACGACGGCAGCATTGCTTCCAATAAGTTAAAGCCGCAAAAAAACAGCCACAAGAAACCGATAATCCCGACCAGGTTTTGATGAACTGCCGACAAGCCCAATTCTGCGACTATCAGCACCGCGATGGCTCCCAGAAACACCTGCTTCATCTTGCGTTTCTTTTCCGCCAGAATCACGAACGGCACCACGAACGCCATCGAAATAACGAACACCGGCAGATAAACCTGCCATTCATGTCCTGCGATTAATCCCGCATTCCTCATTAAGGTAGGCACCACGACGAAGATCGCCATTAAAATCATATGCAGGTTAAAAATGCCGTAATTAAGCCTTAACAAATCCGCATTTTTCAACACGTGCATCATTTCTTCGGGAACAACTTCCGCGTCCCGGCGCAGTCTGGATTGATGAGGGTTTGGCACGATGAAAATAATCGCTAAAATAGCCAGCGTGGTTAGCACCGCAGTGACGCCAAAAACGCTCTGCACTCCGCCGAAGCCGGAAATCACAGGCCCGGCTACGATGCCGACGCCAAACGACGCACCTATGCTGATGCCGATAATCGCCATGGCTTTGGTGCGATGAACTTCCTGGGTCAAATCGGCCACCAAGGCCATGATAACCGCCGAAACCGCGCCTGCGCCTTGAAAAGCCCGGCCCACCAAAACCCCGTAAATAGTCGTGGACAGCGCCGCAATCACGCTGCCAATCAAAAACAGCAGCAAGCCGATGATGATGATTTTTTTACGGCCGAAACGATCCGACAGCAAGCCGAAAGGGATTTGCAACAATACCTGGGGCAAGCCGTAAATACCCATCGCCAGACCGATCAGCGCAGGCGTTGAGCCTTCAAGCTGTTCGGCAAATAAGGATAACACCGGCAAAATCATAAACAGCCCCAGCATCCGCAACGCATAAATGCCTGCCAACGACCATGTGGCGCGTTTTTCCGACGAGGTCATCGAACTCGTAATGTCTTGCGTTGTTGTCAAAACCAGCTTCTCCTTTTGAACCAGAATTATTAAGAAAGTGTAGTGTACCGTTGTAGGGGCGACCGGCCGGTCGCCCCTACGTGGTGTTTAGAAAATGGTGCGTGTAGGCACCCACTCACCCAGTGGGTTTGCTCACGGATTTAATGGCGTCCATTATAACAAGCTTTGTTTAGCGCATTAGCTCAATTATGCCTGGGCTGCTGATTAACTGAACAACGCCATTACCTGCGTTATTAAATGCAACCAAGCCGATTTAAAATCAATCACTGAGATTTGACTAGCTCTAACCATTCCAACAACGCCAACCATAATCCAGAACACGTTCAGCAAGGTATAGGCGTTGTCTTTCTTGAGTATCGAGCACCAGGAAAGTATCAGCGCATCTGTGGTATTAAAAGCCCAGACGAACATAAACGGACTTTCCGGGCCCAGCCAGCTGACCAACGAGAAGCTGAAAATACGCATCAGCACACCGAGCATTTCAATGAATCTAATGTATTCGAAGACGAATGAATTTATTTTGTTGATCATTGCTTAAAACCTTCTAAATTGTATTACTCAAAAAACCGCTTCAAATACTCCCCCGTATGCGAGGCCTTATTTTCGGAAACCTGTTTCGGCGTACCTTCTGCAACCAGCGTTCCTCCGCCGTCCCCGCCTTCCGGCCCCATGTCGATAATCCAGTCTGCGGTTTTGATCACATCCAGATTGTGCTCGATCACGATGACGGTGTTGCCGTGGTCGCGCAGGGTGTGCAGCACGTTCAGCAATTGCTTGATGTCGTGGAAGTGCAGCCCGGTGGTCGGCTCGTCCAGTATGTACAAGGTTTTTCCGGTATCGCGTTTGGACAGTTCCTTGGCAAGCTTTACCCGCTGCGCTTCGCCGCCGGACAGCGTGGTCGCATTCTGTCCCAGGGTGATGTAGCTCAAGCCTACTTCGACCAGTGTCTGTAATTTACGCGCCAGCGTCGGCACCGGGCTGAAAAACTCGGTCGCATCTTCGACGGTCATGTCCAGCACTTGGTTGATGGTTTTGCCTTTGTAGCGGATTTCCAACGTTTCGCGGTTATAACGCTTGCCCTGGCAACTGTCGCAATGGACGAAAATATCCGGTAGAAAGTGCATTTCGACCTTAATTACGCCATCGCCTTTACAGGCTTCGCAGCGGCCGCCTTTGACGTTGAAGCTGAACCGGCCCGGCGTATAACCGCGCGAACGGGCTTCGGGCGTCGCCGAAAATAACTCGCGTATCGGCGTGAACAGCCCGGTGTAGGTAGCCGGATTCGAGCGCGGCGTGCGCCCAATCGGGCTTTGGTCTATATCGACGACTTTATCGAAATGCTCCAGGCCTTCGATAGCGTCGCAGGGCGCGGGAATGACTCCGGCACGGTTGATTAACCGCGCCGCATGACAGTACAAGGTATCGTTGATCAGCGTCGATTTGCCGGAACCGGATACGCCGGTTACGCAGGTCAACAAGCCGATAGGGAATTTAATATCGACATTTTTCAGGTTATTGCCGTGCGCATTGCGGATGGCGATTTGTTTGGTTTTATCGACCGGCGTTAATTTTTTGGGTACGGTGATGCCGATTTTTCCCGACAGATATTGGCCGGTTAACGAGTCCTTATTGTTAAGAATATCGTCCAATGTGCCTTGCGCAATGATCTGCCCGCCATGCACTCCGGCACCGGGGCCGATGTCGACGATATGCTGCGCCGAGCGAATCGCATCTTCGTCATGCTCGACCACAATCACAGTATTGCCGAGATCGCGCAAGCGGAACAAGGTGTTTAAGAGGCGCTGATTGTCGCGCTGATGCAGGCCTATCGACGGCTCATCCAGCACGTACATCACGCCGACCAAGCCTGCGCCGATCTGGCTGGCAAGACGGATACGTTGCGCTTCGCCGCCGGACAGCGTGTCCGCGCTGCGATCCAGCGTCAAATAATCGAGGCCGACATTGACCAGAAATTCCAGCCGCTCCTGGATTTCCTTGACGATTTTTGCCGCCACTTCGCCGCGCTTACCGGTCAGGTTAAGCTTGGAGAAGAACTCCAGCGATTTGCGGATCGGGAAGCGGGTCAGATGGTGGATCGGCAAGTCCTCGACGAACACGTTTCTGGCCGACACGTTAAGCCTTGCACCCTCGCAAACGCTACAGGGTTTCTGGGACAGATATTTAGCCAGTTCATCGCGCACCATTTGCGAATCGGTCTCGTGGTAACGCCGCTCCATATTGGCGATGATGCCTTCAAAACTATGGCGCTTCTTTTTGGCGGAACCGTTCCCGGTCATGAACTTGAATTCAATAACGTCATGACCGCTGCCGTAAAGAATAATGGCCTGATGTTCCTTGGACAGCTCCGAGAACGGCGCTTCCGGGTCGAAGTTGTAGTGCTTGGCCAGCGAACAGATGATTTGGTAATAATAGGCGTTGCGCCGATCCCAGCCGCGTATCGCGCCCCCGGCAAGACTGATGTCGGGATTATGGATAATCAGCTCGGGATCGAAATGCTGGCGCACGCCCAACCCGTCGCAACTGCTGCATGCGCCTTTGGGGTTGTTGAACGAGAATATGCGCGGTTCCAGTTCGCTTAAGCTGTAGCCGCAATGTGGGCAGGCATAACGTTCGGAAAACATCAGCTCAGTTGCGTCATCGATGCAGGCGGCGATGGCGATGCCGTCGGCGATACGCAAAGCGGTCTCGAAGGATTCGGATAATCTTAACGCGATGTCATCGCGGATTTTAAAGCGGTCGACGATGACTTCAATGGTATGTTTCTTTTTTAAATCCAGCACCGGCGGCTCGTCCAAGTCGTACACCGTGCCGTCGATCCGGGCGCGGATAAAACCTTGGGCGCGCAGGTCGTCGAGCAACTGGATATGTTCGCCCTTGCGGTCGTTGACCACCGGAGCCAGCAACATCCAGCGCTGATCGGGTACTTGCGACAGCACATGATCGACCATCTGACTGACGGTTTGCGCTTCCAATGACGACTGATGTTCGGGGCAGCGCGGCGTCCCTGCCCTGGCATAAAGCAGCCGTAAATAATCGTAGATTTCGGTGATGGTGCCGACTGTGGAGCGCGGGTTGTGCGAGGTGGATTTTTGCTCGATGGAAATGGCTGGCGACAAACCTTCGATATGGTCGACATCCGGCTTTTCCATCATCGACAAAAACTGGCGGGCATAGGTAGAAAGCGATTCAACATAACGCCGTTGGCCTTCCGCATAGATGGTATCAAAAGCCAACGACGACTTACCCGAACCTGACAGCCCGGTGATTACAATCAGTTGATCCCTGGGCAGGTCAAGGTCGATATTTTTCAGGTTATGCGTTCTGGCGCCACGAATGCTGATCGTATCCATTAAATAGTTCCGGCAATTTAAACAACCGTATAATATACGAGCAAAGCCCGATTAACACAAACACGCACACCACAGTGAACAGGATTTAAAGCCCCCATGCAGACCTCGCCTAATCAAATCGCTAGTTCCCAAGCTCCAGCTTGGGAATCCAGTCTATATATGCCGATTATTAAGCGCATTGCCGTCATTGCCCTTGTCCTGCTCAGCGCCGGTTGCGCCAGAACCTATCAGGCCCGGCATGTCGAAACCTCGCACTTTCTGGACGATTACACCCTACTTAAAGACGGCGAAGACGGTGATGCCTTATTAAGCTTCTGGAAAGACGGCACTAACTGGGCCGGTTATAAAAAAATCATTTTAGAACCCGTCGTCATCAGCAAACTGCCCGACTCCGACCTCAATGACATGACCCACGCCGATAACCACCGGTTTAAGGAACTGTTTGAATACAAAATGCAGGAAGCCCTAAAGAAGAATTTCAAACTGGTCACCCATTCCGGCCCCGACACGCTGCGCATCCAATTTGCGATCACCGATGCGGAGTCCTCGAACCTGCTGCTGGATTTATATACCGGCTTCTACCCTACCGCCCGCGCCGTATCGCTGCTTAAACTAATAGCACTCGGCACCGAATCTTATGTCGGCCATGCCAGCGTCGAAGGAAAAATTACCGACTCGCAAACCGGCAAACTGCTGATGGCTTCAGCGGACTGCCGGGCAGGCGGAAAAACCATCATGGGGATTTTCGACAGCTGGGATGATGTCGAGCAAGCCTACCAATACTGGGCGAGCCAATTAAACTACCAGCTGTGTACAAAACAAGGGCATGGCGGTTGCCAAGAGCCTGAATAACTCAATCACCCAAACGCAGGAACTTATACCATGACTACTAAACTATCGCTTATTCTATTGCTGGCATTCGTCCTACCCGTCCAGGCCGAAATCTACAAATGGATCGATGCCGATGGCAAATCGCATTTCTCCGGTTCAAAACCCGCTCATCCGGCCTCTATAGAAAATCGTAATGAGCTTGAAGTAAAATCCCATCAACCAGCACCATCTGAGAAAAAGGTTCAATCCGCAGCCGCGCCGAAAGTCGATATTTACGTCACCAGCTGGTGTCCCTATTGCAAAAAAGCCATGGCTTATCTGCGCAAGAACAATATTGCCTTTACCGCCTACGATATTGAGAAAGATTCCGCTGCCGCCGCCCGCAAGAAAACGCTAGATCCGGGTTATAGCGGCATTCCGCTGGCGGTCATTAACGGCACGCTAGTCCGTGGTTTTAGCGAAGACCACTATCAAGAAGTATTAGCGAAATAAGCCATGACTAAAACATGGCAGGAATATTTTTTTCGACGCTGATTTGATCAGCCATACATCCCAAAGACTACCTGATCTGGATACTTGAAACAGTTCGTAGGGCGGTTTCGCGATAGCAAACCGCCGCAATCAAACGCACAACGCCGATTACAGCAGCCGAAGTTGTGGCGGATTGCCTAGAGGCGAATCCACCTTACAGCGTTAATTCCACACAACAAAAAATCCAACGCGATAAGGCACAATATCTAAACGGTAGCGATGCTAGCGTTGGTTTTTGTTAGTCGCCGACTTTGATTGGAACGGTTCAAACTCCGTCGTAACCCGCATTTTCCCCGATGCAACGCAGTTTTGTTATTTCCCACCTTTAAATCGTTGTAAAATAACGCCCATCAAAATCCACCCCACACGGTCATCATGAAATCGACAATAACCGTTAGCGCTGTCCAGCAGCCCTGCGATGAAGACAGACAAACCAATCTTGATTTTTCCATCGCAAAAATCCATGAGGCCGCCGCCGCAAATGCCGATTTGGTGGTGTTGCCCGAGCTGCATCTGGGGCCGTATTTTTGCCAGAGCGAGGATTATAATAACTTCGATCTTGCCCAGCCTATTCCCGGCCCGACTACTGCAATCCTGTCGGACGTAGCTAAAGAACTCAGCATCGTCATCGTCTCGACCATTTTCGAAAAACGGGCACCGGGGCTTTATCATAATACCGCCGTGGTGTTCGACAAGGACGGCAGCATTGCCGGTAAATACCGAAAAATGCACATCCCCGACGATCCGGGGTTTTACGAGAAATATTATTTCACGCCCGGCGATTTGGGTTTCAAGCCGATCGAGACTTCTATCGGCAAATTGGGCGTTCTGGTTTGCTGGGATCAATGGTACCCTGAGGCCGCCAGACTGATGGCTTTGGCCGGTGCGGAGCTGTTGATTTACCCCACCGCGATAGGCTGGGATGCCGATGATTCGACTGTTGAACAACAACGCCAACTGGATGCCTGGATTACCATTCAGCGCTCCCATGCCGTCGCCAACGGCATTCCGGTTATTTCCTGCAATCGTATCGGCTTTGAGCAAGCGCCGGACTTGGCATCAGGCATTAATTTCTGGGGCAACAGCTTTATCGCCGGGCCGCAGGGGGAAATCCTCGCCAGCGCCAACGACTCGGAAACCAAGTTGCTGTGCTGCACGATTGATAAAGCGCGATCCGAGCGGGTCAGGCGAATATGGCCGTTTTTGCGCGACCGCCGGATTGATGAGTTTGGAGATTTGACCAAACGCTTTATCGATTAGGATAATATCCAGTTCTTTTATTCACCACGAAGGCACGAAGAACGCGAAGAAAAAATATAAACTTCGTGCCCTTCGTGCCTTCGTGGTGAGAAAATCAAGAGGCATTATGAAGCCAGACAGTTCGGACGTTTTTAGTCAAATACACATTGATGTTGCCCGTAATGCAACGGACGATTTCAATTTGTTCCATGACCGGAACAGGTGGCAGCGGATCAATCGCAATCCTTTCAAGGGCCCGATTGCGCTGGGTTTCCAAGTGGAATCGTTGCTTGAGCACAAGGTTTTTCTGCATCGCAAGCTGCATAAAGAAAACAAGTTGATCGGGGATAAAAACCTGCGTTTTAGCAACTACCAGTTTTCATTTGTTAACGCGGTCAAGCCCGGACAGGTGGTATCGGTCGAGATAAAAAAATCGCTGCTTATTGAAGACCCTGAGACGGTGCTTAGCAACCGGGTTACGGTTAAATCGGACGGCGCACTGGCGATGTTCGGTTACAAAAAAGAATCCAAATTTGCATTGTTTCTGACCAACCCCGATGTTCCCCTGTTCGGCGCCCTCAATCAGCACCCCGACCGGTCTTTTATCGCAGGCAGCAGTTATTTTTTGAAGCGGAAATATATCACCACCAGCAATGCTAAAAACTTTTTGTGCGGCTCACTGGTCGATCAGGATACTTTTTTCGACCCGTTTAAAAACAAGGCGGTGTTCCCTGAAATATTCCCGTGCAGCCTGATCTCCAGCGCCTTGCTGGAAAAGGCCGTCATCGAAAAACATGATTTCGAGCGCAATCCGCTAGTGTATATGTCGCACAAAATCAGCATCGACCGCAGCTACCTTGCGCAACTCAAATCCGGCGATGCGCTTTATATACTGATCCGGCAAATACCCCCGGAAGCCAGGAAGGAAGGCATAGGTCACGCGATAGAATCGCCGTATCACTATGAATGTTACGGCTTGCTGGAAGACAAAACCATTCTTTACCGGGCTCTGATCTCCCTGGCTCCGCTGGAGCAAATCTTGAACACGCTCAAATAGCCAGCCATGCCTAACTTGAAATATCTGATCGGCTACCCTGAAAACGTAACCAGCCAAGTGCGTGCGTTGATCGATAACGACAAACTGGGCGAGACGTTGTTGAAAAAATATCCGTCGGCTCATACGGTCAGGACGGATAAGGCGCTTTACACCTATACAGTTGACCTGAAAAACGCATTGCTGAAACAATCCCAACCGCTTAGCAAAGTGATTTACGACGACAAGATTAAAGATCTGCATCATGCCTTAGGCCTGCATACCTTTATCTCCAGGGTACAGGGCGGCAAGCACAAGGCAAAAAATGAAATCCGGGTGGCCTCGCTGTTTAAAAATGTGCCGCTGGAGTTTTTAAGGATGATCGTCGTGCATGAGCTGGCGCATTTAAAGGAAAAGGATCACAACAAGGCATTTTATAAGCTGTGCGAACACATGGAGCCGTCTTATCACCGCTTCGAGCTGGATATGCGGCTGTATCTGACGCATCTGGATTTATTCGGCAAGCTTTACTAAAACAACTTT
>JANYKK010000284.1 GCA_025361585.1 Methylobacter sp.
CGGCACTATTGCTGCGCTCCACTCCAAGGACATTGCCCAAAAGAACACCTGGCAGATGATACAAATCCTGGGGCTGATTGCAGCTGCCAGCCTGTTGTTAATTTTCCCGTTTGCCTGGTATTTTGCCAGCTCCATCTCCCATCCGCTCACGATCCTCAGTCATATTTTTCGCGGCGTTGCCAGTGGCGAGCCAAGCAGTACGATTAGAGAGGAGCTCAGCCAACTGGAAAATGAAAAAAAGCGGGATGACGAGCTGGGTAACCTCACGCAGAGCTTTATCGCCATGAATCAGGCGGTGAACCAGAAAATACAGCAGATTAACGAGATCAACGCTTCCCTTGAACATAAAGTCAAGAAAAGAACGGCCAAACTGGAGCGCATGACCCAGCTTTATGCAGCGTTGAGCCAATGCAACGAAGCCATCGTGCGCTGCAGCAACGAAGAACAATTGTTTCCGCAAATTTGCCGTGACACAGTCATCCTCGGAGGGATGAAGATGGCTTGGACAGGCTTGTTGGATGAACAAACCAAACAGCTTAAGCCGATTGCATCCTACGGCAGCGGCACGGAATATCTGGATGATATCCAAATATCAACTAATGAACATGAGCCTGCAGGGCAAGGGCCAACCGGAACGGCCATGCGCGAAAACCAACCTTTCTGGTGCCAGGATTTTATGTGCGATCCAGCCACGGCTCCATGGCATGAGTGCGGCGCAAAATTTGGTTGGCGAGCATCTGCCGCGCTGCCGCTGCACAGAAACGACGCGGTCATCGGTGTTTTCACTCTCTATTCCGCCGAGGTTAACGCCTTTGATCAAGCGGCCCGGAATCTGCTGCTTGAAATGGTTATGGACATCGACTATGCGCTGAGTAACTTTGAACGCGATGCCCAGCGTAAACAAGCTGAAAGCTCACTGGCAGATTCGCATAATCTGCTTAAAACCATCATCGATACGGCCCCTGTGCGTATTTTCTGGAAAGACAGAGAATTACGTTATTTGGGTTGTAATCCCGCCTTTGCCGCAGATGCCGGAGCAATGGATACACAGGCCGTCATTGGAAAAGACGACTACCAGTTGGGCTGGAATAAACAGGCAGAACTTTATCGCGCCGATGACCAACAAGTCATGGATTCAGGCGTCCCCAAACTTTTCTATGAAGAAATGCAGGCCGCATCTGACGGCAACGCGATTTGGCTGCGCACATCCAAAGTACCGCTCCAGAATGAGGCTGAGGAAATCATCGGTATCCTGGGGGTTTATGAAGACATAACCGAGCAAAAGCTTGCCGAGGAGCGCATTCACTATCTGGCAAACTTTGATCCGCTGACTGGACTGCCAAACCGCACCCAACTGAACGACCATCTTAAATATGCCCTAAGTTTGGCGAAACGCAGCAATGGGCACTTGGCATTGATATTCCTCGATCTCGATCATTTCAAGGATATCAACGACACGCTCGGCCATAGCATTGGCGATGCTGTGTTGATCGAGCTGGCCAAGCGCCTGTCTTTATTGCTGCGGGAAGAAGATACGGTGACACGATTGGGTGGCGATGAATTTATTTTATTATTGCCTGGAGTCGATGCACACGGGGCCGCACAAGTGGCGCAAAAATTACTGGATGTGATTGCCGAGCCCTATCAGATTGAACCGTATACTTTGAGCCTGTCGGCATCGATTGGTATCGCTCTCTACCCTGAAGATGGCGATGACCTGGAAACGCTATCCAAGAGTGCGGATACCGCCATGTATCGTGCTAAGCAGGATGGTCGCCAAGGCTATCGCTTCTTTACCCCAGAAATGCAAACACGTTTGGCGCGCAACCTGCAATTGGTCAATGCATTGCACCAGGCACTGGAGTACGGGCAATTGCAGGTGCATTACCAGCCGCAAGTTGGCATCCAAGACGGCCGCATTATCGGCGCGGAAGCCTTGCTACGCTGGCAGCATCCCGAACTTGGCATGGTATCTCCGGCGGAATTCATCCCCATCGCCGAAGACAGCGGATTAATCCTGCCTATCGGCGAATGGGTGCTGAGATCTGCGGTGAGACAGGCAAAAACTTGGCTGAAGAATGGCTTCGACCCGCTGGTTATGGCAGTAAACTTGTCCGTCGTGCAATTTCGTCATCCCGATTTGCCGGAACTGATAACACGCATACTCGACGAAGAGGGCTTGCCGCCCGAGTATCTGGAGCTGGAACTGACCGAAGGCGTGGCAATGTACACCCCGCAAGAAGCCATCGCCGTGATGAATAATTTACACGAACGCGGCATCCGCATGTCCATCGACGATTTCGGTACCGGCTATTCCTCACTGAGCTATTTAAAGAAATTCAAAGTGTATAAACTCAAGATCGACCAATCCTTTGTCCGCGACATCAGCACCGACCCGGAAGACAAAGCCATCGTCAGCGCCATTATCAACTTGGCGAAAAGCCTTGGCTTGCGAACCATTGCCGAGGGCGTTGAAACGACCGGGCAGCTGGCATTTTTGCGCGAGCAAGGCTGTGATGAAATACAGGGCTATCTATTCAGCAAGCCGGTACCGGTCGAGCAGTTTGAAGCGCTATTGAAGCAGGGCCTTTCTATTTGAGGATTGGATTTGGGCTGCACGCCTGTTGGCCGATAAACGACTTTCGATCAAACCCAATCTTTATCCGCTATTGAGCGGTGGCGGTGTTAAATATATTCAATAATGACAACGCATAAAAAAGCCCGAGAGATTCCCATCTCCGGGCTTTTTTAGTTTAAGCACAGCGCCGATTTATTTCTTCATTTCTTTTTTGAACATTTCATCCAATTTATGGTTGGTTTCCTGTTTGTACTGTTTTGAATTGTCGAGCGGCTCCGGTTTGGGCGCTACGACAACAGGTGCTGCAACCGATGCAGCAACAGGCGCTTGAACGACGGGAGGCTCTTCTTGGGATGAATCCAAACGGAATAGCGGCCCATAAACGGTATCCACATCAAAATCGTTCCAGATATAAACAGGTTGA
>JANYKK010000324.1 GCA_025361585.1 Methylobacter sp.
GTCGGAGGCCGCGTTGGCTAAAGCTGCGACGCTCGGGATAGACACTGAAAGCGCGCAGTGGCTGATACGGCGGCATGCCAAACGCGTATCGACGGTTTTCCAGTTAATCGAGCAGGATGCCGCGATGGCAAAACGGATAACACCGATGCTGCCTTTTATCTTTGCCGATTTGGTGTTCTGCGCCGGGCATGAAATGGTGGTGCATCTTGACGACCTGCTCAGACGGCGGGTTCCGTTGCTGATCTTGGCGAAAATATCATCGCCTGAATTACGACACCTTGCTGAAATGGCGGCAAAAATATTAGGCTGGAATGATGCCGTTTTAAATAGAGAGCTCGAAATCATCAAAAAAACATGAATCTTGAAAAAACGATATATTTTAGGTTTTCATGTGGCTGATGCAGTGATTTATTAGAAAGCGGATTCAGCGAGATTTATTTGGATGTCCTCGGTTCTAATAAGGTCGTTAATTACGGTTGTTTCTTATTCATAGCCACCCCAATCCTTCTGTTAGCCAAGAACGTTTATTTATTAATCCCTCTCTGCGATAATGTCGGCTCTAACTTGCATCATTTGTCGGCTGGTTTTTCTATTTAAGCTATGTGTCCGTATCCTCTAATGATTTTGCAAGCGGTTCCATTGACTATAATAATGAATTAAGGAATGTTTAATGTTGGTTCTGGGCTTAAGTGGCGGATGTGATTCGGTATTTGATCGGTATTTTAAATTATATGAAGACGCCCATCATGATACTGCGGCTGTGTTAATGCAGGATGGTCAGGTTATCGCCGGAATAGAGGAAGAGCGGTTAATTCGCATTAAACATACCGGTAAAATCTGGAGGTTTGCTGTGCTGTTTTGTTTGGAACAAGCAAACAAAACCTTGGAAGATATAGATTATATTGCGATCTATTCTAATGAAGATTATTTAAATAAGGTATTAAAACAATATCAGATATGTAATCCCTTGCTCGCTGAAATTGGGGATGCGCGTAAGCTTTACCGCTATTTATTTCAAAGTGAATTTAATTATTGCTTAAAGGATAGTCAGCTTATATTTGTCGATCACCATATTACCCATGCGGCAACGGCTTATTATATGTCGGGTTTTGATGACTGCTTGGTGCTGACCATTGATGCGCTTGGCGATGCATTGGCGACCAATGTGATTGATGTGCGCAATAAGCGCTTTGACAATTTGTTGAGTAAGTCGGAGGCTGACTCCATAGGAATTTTATATTTAGATGTAATACGTTTTCTTGGCTACCGTATTTTTGATGAATATAAAGTTATGGGACTGGCCCCATACGGGTGTAGCGAAACCTACAAAGAGCAATTGCAGCGATTTTATACTTTATTGCCAAACGGCGATTATTCGTTGCATCGGGATCGCGTAGTTGAGCTATTTAATATAACCAGCCCACGAAAAAAGGATGCGCCGTTCACCCAGATTCACATGGACATTGCTGCTGCATTGCAAGAAGCGATAGAGGCTATTGTTTTTCATATCTTGCGCCATTTTCAGCAAGCAACCGGTCACACTCGCCTGGTCATCGGCGGCGGTGTCGGGCAAAGCAGCAGCATGAATGGCAAGATCCTTTATTCAGGTTTGTTTGAGGATGTTTTCGTCCCTTCTTTCGCCGGTGATTCGGGCTGCGCTTATGGCGCGGCGGCTTATGCAGCTCACCAGATGCAGCCGGAATTACCTTTTGCACGAGTGAATCACGCGTATTGGGGAACGCCGATTCATGACGATAAAATCGGTGGCGCTTTAGACGCTTGGAACACATTTTTGCATATTGAAAAAATGGGCAACAGATCGGAGCAGGTGTCCGATCTGATTGTCGACGGCGCGGTGATCGGTTGGGTGCAAGGACGTTCTGAATTCGGCCCCAGGTCTTTGGGTAACCGCAGCATCCTGGCCGACCCGCGTGTTTCTACGCACAAGGAGACGATCAATGCCATGATCAAAATGCGCGAAAGTTACCGGCCGTTTGCACCGTCGATTCTGGAAGAGCGGGTAAGAGATTTTTTCGAAGTGCCGGGAGAGTATGCCGATTTCCCGTTCATGTCATCTGTGCTGAATGTCAAACCGGAATGGCGTACGCAATTGCCTGCCATTACCCATGTAGACGGCAGCGCCCGGTTGCAAACTGTAAGCCGGGCGACCAATCCTTACTATTGGGAGTTGATTGAGGCTTTCGGCCGAAAAACCGGCATTCCAATTTTGCTGAATACTTCGTTCAATAACAATGCCGAGCCTATTGTTGACAGCATAGACGATGCGGTGGTTTGTTATTTGACCTCCGGGCTGGATTATTTGGTCGTGGGCGATTATGTGGCCAGCAAAAAAGCCTGGCAGCCAGAGGATATGGCCGATTTAATCGTCAGCTTGCCGAAAGCGGCAGGATTGTTAAGAGAAGATTGTTATGTCAGCCATAACGAACGCAGCTTCAGTTACTCGTTGGTTTGGAATTACGATTCTGCGCGCGACTTTGATTTCGATCCTTCGCGACGCCCTCAGGCCTTGTCGGAAGTATGGTACAAGATATTGCAAACGGCGGATGGGGAGCAGTCTATAAGGCGGCTTATGTTTGCATTGGGATTTTCAAAGGAACAGCAAGCGCAGGTCTTGGAGGAATTGCCGGGATTGTGGTCGGATCGGTTATTGGTGTTGCGACCTGATTTCAATCGATAAAGATTATTTTCAGACAGTCTCTTAAATAGAGGAAGGGTGGGGGTTTGTTGGGGGGGATTCGTTAGATTTTTTACAGTGCTTTATTCTTTTTTAAAGGCTATTATTGTAATTCCTTAAATTTATAAAGAATATTGAATGATTAACCCAAAGATTTTTTCTTGGTATTAAAGTGCGGTTTTAGAGAAAGACGCTAAAAATGAAACGCATTTTGCCTGTTTTTTTTATCTTTTTCGTGTTTGTTGTCGGAGGGGGTTGGTCTGCCCATTCCGATGAGCGACCAAGGTATTATTTTTACAATACAGAAACGAATATCAATAACTTTGCCTCGTTAAAAATGGAGTTTGATATTTATTTGTCGAATCATGGTAGTTATTTATTACAGCCATTTGATCTGAGAGAAAATTTCGAAGCGGTAATCCATGAAAAAAAAGGCGATGTTTATTTATTGTCCAGTTGGCATTTAAAGGAATTACAACAGAAGAGGGTGCCGCTGGAAATTGCCTTGGTTGGCACATCAAAGGGCAACACAACGCAAAGAAAGGTATTAAGTGCGAAAAAAGACATTGTCAATTTCGCTATGCTTAAAAATACCGTGGTTGCTGCCGCAGGCAGTGAAGAATATGTGCACAGCATATTGAAGCAAATACTCGGCAAGGGGCAGGAAACGCTGCTTAAAGACATCAAAATACTTATTGTTCCTAAAGACATTGATGCGGTCATGGCGGTGGGGTTTGGCATGGCAACCGCTGCCATTTCTGCAGAAAGCGGTTTGGACAAGCTGGCGATGATGAGTCCCAATCAATTTAAAGAATTACATAGCTTAGGTTTTAGCGAAAAAGACTATTTATTAATAGCTGCAACTTTGAAAAAAACGGATCAACAAGAAACTCAACTACTTGATGTGTTACGCAAAATGTCGGAGACAGATGCGGGCGTAGCAAATTTAAAGATGCTAGGTATAGATGGCTGGAGGGCTGTGCAATGAAATGCAAATGCTTTAATAATTGCCGCGCACCCTATAACATAGGCTGGAAGCTACTATGAAAATTATAAATTTTTGTAAGGCCTTAATTCTGTTGGTCGCTTTTTTGGGTAGCGCCGGGTTTGCTCAATCGAATAAAGTCCTGATTGTTAACAGCGAGAAAGCTGTTTATCGATATGAAACAATCGCTACGGAATTTAAAAAGGTTTTGCAGCAAAACGCTTATCAATGGGCGGAGTTTAATTTAGACAGCCATGCCAATGTCGAAGCGGAACTGAAACAGTTTATCGAGCAAGAAAATCCGGCGCTTATTTATTGCATAGGAACACAAGCGTATTCGTTAGTGCATAATGTCGCCCCGAACAAAAAAATGTTGTTTTCAGCCGCTATCAATTGGCGAAGATTGGATGTTGGCGCAGGAACTTACGGTGTTGCTAATGAGTTGTCATCTGCACAAGAACTATCGTTATTGCGGCATTTCTTCCCCACGATTAAAACAATCGGTTTACTGTACAACGATAGTTTCAGCCGTGAATACGTGGAGACCATCAAGAAAGATGCTTTAGCTTCAGGTATTAATATTATTAATAAGCCCATTGATGATACGCAAGAGATCATCGGGGCGCTTAATGAGTTGTTGCCGAAAATAGATATGTTCTGGATTATTTCCGATCCAGTTGTTTTAAGCAATAAAGAGTCGGTGCAGCAGATTTTTCAAGCGGCGCAACAACAAAAGAAACCCGTTTACGCCTACAGCGATGTGTATATCGAACAAGGTGCGGTTTTGTCGATTTCTGCGGATATCGCCACGATTGGGCGGCAATCGGCGGGATTAGCCATGATGGCTAATCAGGATAAAGTGCCTGGGGGAACCGTGCAAAGCCCAGCAGGCTCGATGGTTACTTTAAACAAATGCGCTCTCGATGCATTGAAGCTTAAGTTCAATCAAGACGCTCTCGATTCGGTTAATAAAATCGTGGGGTGCGAGCAGTGATTAAATATTTATCTACCTTGCTGGTCGGCCTCTTAATCGTGAGTTCTAGTGCTTTTGCAGAAACGTCAACAGAGCAGGGTAGCTTGGAAAAGGAATTGGCGTATCTTGCCGCTGAAAGAAAAGTGGTGGTTACTGCCTCGAAAATGGAAGAGCATGTAGACAAGACTGTGGCAACAACTACCGTCATTACTCAAGACGATATTGCGCATATCGGCGCACGTAATTTGTTAGATGTATTGCGTTTGGTTCCGGGTATCGGCATCACCCAAACTCAGTTTGGCTGGCGTGAAATTGAAGTTCGCGGAGTTAAAACAGTACTGTCCGAAAAAGTGCAGATTATGCTGAACGGCCATCCGCTGGATCATAATCTGCAAAATGCCGGCAGTGCCTGGGTTTATGATGATTTGCCGGTTGATACAATCAAGCGTGTGGAAGTGGTGCGCGGGCCGGGCTCGGCTTTATATGGCGCTAACGCCTTTCTTGCCGTCATCAACATCATCACCCAAAACGCCAAAGATTTGAACGGAGTGCAAACTTCCGCCGGTTGGGGGAGTTTCGATACCCAACAATACCGGGCATCTTGGGGCAAGCAATTTAACAATAGCGCCGAAGCGGCGCTGCATTTTAATTTTACCGATACCAACGGCATTAATTCGCCCATTCCGGCCGATAGCCGGAGTATACAAGGTCTTAGTTCTAACGCACCCGGTAGAAGTCAGCTTACTGAAGGCCGCTACGATCTGGAATGGCAATTAGGCTATAAAGATTTTAAATTGGACGGGCGTTATATCAATAAGAAAGCTGGCACATTTTTTGGTGTAGCCTCTGTTCTTAGCGATGACCGGACTCAGCAGGATTATAACGATTATTTCCTGCGATTGAGCCGAACTTGGAAAATTAAAGATAATTTCACGGTAGATACTCAAGTTTTTCACGATTTCTTTAGCTACGATAACATCTGGCAAACTGCACCGGCCCAATTTCTCCATAACGGCCTTCAGGACACACGGACTGGTGGTGAGATTCAAGCTAATTATCATCTTAGTGATACCCAAACCATGATCAGCGGATTTTCTTATGCCAAAGAGCAGCAGGGCAATCTTAGTGATCAATTGGGGGTTGATCCGGCGCACTTGCTACCAACGCTACCCTCTACCGAAGAAAGAATACGTAAACGCTGGGGTGTTTACATTGAAGATGTGTGGGATCCGTTAAAAAATGTACGGTTGACCTTGGGAGCCCGTTATGACCGATACAATGATTTTGGCGGCACATTCAATCCCAGGATGGGTTTTAATTGGGAATTCATTAAGAATTATTCCGTGAAGTTTTCTTACGGCACTGCTTACCGGGCACCTGCCTTCGGTGAGCTTGGCCTGGTCAATAATCCAGTGCTATTGGGCAATCCAGCACTTAAACCGGAGGAGGTTAAAACCTTTGAAACAGGTATTATTGCCCATCCTGTAACGGGTTTGACGACTCAAGCGACTTATTATCACTCTTCAATCAATCAAATTATCTCACAAGTTCCTGTTCGAACAGCGATATCTCAATACGAAAATAGCGGTAGCGTGATTGCCGAGGGGATTGAATTGGAGACACGTTATGATTTTGACGGCGCTCTGCAAGGCTCCTATATCGGCGCGAACCATGTTTTGCAGCATAGCGTCCAGCTTGGTCAACAGTTAGCGGACGTGCCTAGGCAGCGCACTAACCTGATGGCGAACTGGGCTTTTGATAATACGTGGAGCAGTTTTGCCCATGTTTTGATCAAAGGTAATACATTGCGCAATTCAGGCGATACGCGCAACGTTGTGCCTGGATATGCCTTATTCGATGTGGGCTTGCTAGGGAAAAATATGTTCGGTAAGAAAGTTGACGTCAGTTTTAACGTCTATAACTTATTAGACAAACATTATTACGATCCTGCTCCTAGCAGCTTAAATTTTATCGGCGATTATCAGATGGCCGGAAGGACATTTTTTGGGCATGTCAGCCTGAAGTTCTAAATGATTTTTAGGCACTCAGCTGCCAATTCAGAAAGCGGTGGATTGCCTTTCGGCGAATCCACCTCATGGATTTAGTGTTTTAATTACAGATACATCTTATCTCTCCTTTGAAAAAAATGGTTGATGGGAGTATTCATTGCTCATTGCGGATAAACACCGGTTTTCCCCATATCAAAAATGCAGTCAAGTAGGGGAGATCCTGACTGCCAGCAAGTTTTCATGCCATGCTATGCATCATTAATTTCGATACTGGAATATAGCTATTGGGAACAGGTACCCGGTCTTCAGGGAATGCTGCAATGACTTCTTTAATATTGGACAAAAATAAGTGTACAAGTTCGGTATTCTGTAATTTCTCAAAAGCCTCGAGCCCGATGATTCCAATTCCTGTGCCTAACGGTATGTTTTTTGGGTTTTTTTTAGGATCACTATTAATGTCGGCATTCGAGAGTGGGTGCGCGTCTTTCGTGGCAAGAAAGTTTATTGAATCAGGGCCCATAGCGACATAGCATTTATTTGTTGCATTCCATGCTAAAAGGCTTTCATTTTTATAATAGATAAAAAAAGTTTCATCGCCATTTGAGACGGTGATTTTTCCAACATCAAAACCGCTTGCTTTTCTTTCTTCTTTTCCGGTGATAATGCCTTCAAATAAGGCGTAGCTGGCCAATGGAAAACCATCAATAAATCTCAGGAATTCAGGGTAGCTCCTGGATTCAACAATATTCCGCCCCAGATTCCATGCAAGCCCCACCGTCCCTTGAATAAATTTAGCCGAATTTTTATCGGGTACCATGGAGCAATTTAAATCGGAGCCCTGCATTGGATAACATGCCATGCCAGCTAGGCTGTTATGTGATTTGGCAAATTGCCGTGCTTGGTTTTCCGCATCCTTCGCATCTTTTACTTGGACAATTATTTTTTGATGGGATCCTGATTCGGTGGTGTCGGAAGTCAATATAACGGGATTTAAGGGTAATTTACTAATATTGAAAAGATTCATGCTCATTTCCGGTGCCGCTCTGCCGCAGGGGTCACCATTAATTACCGCAATTTTTTTTCGTGCTGAAATTATGAAAGGGATTAGGGTGTTAATTGCCCCCATTTCAACGGGTATTAGATAGCCTAATGGTTCTTGGCCGGATTGAATCAGATAAGCATCCATTTCAAGAAACGCATTTAATGAAGCCGATTGCCCAAAACCGTCAAACATTTTATCGGGTGAACCTAATGTTGCCACAAAGGCTATGTTTTTATTGGTTTCCAGATTGTCAGGGTTTACATAAGACATAACATCGTCAGCCTCTATCATTTTGTCCATAAAAAGCAGGGCTAACCCAATTGATCCGCCGCCGCCTGATCCTAAAAAACATGCGCCATAGACAATGTAGCTAATATCTTTTTT
>JANYKK010000327.1 GCA_025361585.1 Methylobacter sp.
AATCGGCAGCACTGGCAAACATGAGCGGCAATTCTTTTATTCGGATAAAAATGCTGGCCGCCATCGTTCGACCAAGTGTAATACAGCGAAGAGCCCTCAAACTTCTGGCCTGCTTTTTTCGCCGCTTCAAAGTCGCGGGCATCCAGCCAGGCGATAAAGATTTCGCCGTTTTTGCCGATTGCCATGCTGTCGAAGCGATGACTTATGATGTCCAGATTATCGTTGACGGTAACCGGAGCGGAAAAATGCTCTCCGCCGTCAGTCGCGCGACTAAAGCGGATGTGACCGCTATGTTTACCTTCCAATTTCAGCGTCCAGCTTAAATAAATATTGCCCTTGGCATCCAGCTTTATCTTCGGGCGGTATTCGCCTTTGGCTTCTATTTTTTCGGCGGCGGGATTGACCGTCACCGGCGCGGTAAAGCTTACCCCTTTATCCTCCGATGACTGCACATAAATATGGTCATTGTTCGCCCAGGTAATCCATAACACGCCCTTGCCGTCGAAAGCGGCGCTTATCGTTTCGGCGCATTGGTTTGAGGGCAACGCATTGGCATCGGCGCAAGCGCCTTTTGCATCGCTAGGGTGATGATGCGCGTGCTGTTGCTGACCATCGTCTGCGGGTTTTACAGTCGCATCATTGGCACAGCCCGAGACCGTCAGTGTTGCAAGAAATAAAATAGGAGTTAGGGATTTCATGGGATACCTAAGGAAATGGGTAGGGCGGGCAAACTTCTTTTGTTTGCCCGCCGCTTCTGGTGAGCCGCTAAAGCCTGCCCACTCTACAATGCTTAATAATTATACTTCAACTCAGCAAAGTACGTGCGTGAAGGGAACGGGTGAAACAACCAGACTTGCTGGTCAGTGACGTTATCGATACCTGCCGAAGCGCTGACCTGCTTGGTGATTTGATATTTGGCTTTCAAATCGACGATGAAGTATGCGTTGCCGCCCGATCCATAAGTTGCTGGATTAATGTCGCTGTTGTTCAACTGGCTAAATTGCGGACTGCTGTAACGGCCGCTGACCGAGGTGGTCAACTTGTCGATTGGTCGATAGGCAATGGTTGCACTGGCGCGCCACTCTGGAACCCTAGGTTGGCGTTTGCCGGTTGAAGACTGATTGGCGCGAGGATTTGTAGCCGTAGCACCTGCACTAGCGGCAGCCGCATCTGAAGCCGCGTTCTCGGTAATTTCGGAATTGGTCCAAGTGGCATTACCGTAAAGGTCAATACCCTTTATGCCGACATCACTGGCTTCGCCTGCAACTTCGACACCATAAGTTTGAATTTCCCCGACATTTGAAGGCGTACTGGAAATAGCCCCGGTGGATAAAAGAGTTTGCTGCGAAAAAATGGCATCTTTTACGCGCTCCTGGAATAAGCTAAGACGTAATTTGCCCTGATCCAGGAAATACTCGTTAGAAAACTCGGAAGACAGAGCTTCTTCGGGTTTTAGGTTCGGATTGCCATTGACAATATTCGTTATCCCACCCACAGTAGTCGTTGTCGTTTGAAACAACTCGGTCACGGTAGCAAAGCGATAAGCTTGGCCGACCGACAGACCTGTTTGCACTCGGTCCATAGGCTTCCAGGTCAGCTTGGCCTTGGGTGAAAATTCCAGTTCATTACGCTCCGCTTGGTTGAGCGATTTGAGTGTGTTGTTAGCTATAGCCTGATTAAGGCCATCGTAAGCATGCCAGCTTTCCACACGGCCGCCGAGGGTAAAGTTCCATCGTTTAGCGAAATCCCAGGAATCTTGTGCCCAATAACCCTCAGTCTGAGTCTTGCCTTGCGAATTGGAACTAATAGTGCCGGTGTCATTCGATTGCCAGTTGGCAACGGTATAAACCGGATTATCCAAAGTATATAAATCGTGGTGAAAACCAAAGCTAACCTCATGCTTGCCCAGCAGATCGACGCCGGGACGCCAGATACCCTTGGCGTCGGCGGTATGCCAACCGGTTCCGGTCAAGCTAGTCACCGTACCTGCGCCATTGTTAGCGGCTTGCGCAGGCGTTTGTGTCGATGTACGGCTGATATCCGTGCCGTATTCGACCACGCTGCCCGCCAAATCCCAGTCGAATACGCCGCCGGTAGTGGATTTAAGGTTCATGCCGTGCGACCAGTGCATCTGTTCGGCTCTGGTTTCTGCAAAACTTGTCGCGTAGTATTTTCCGCCAATGTTAACGTTACCGCTATCTACTACAGCGCCGGTATTGCCATTGCGCAGGAAGCTGTTGAAGCCGGCCTTATTGTCGTTCTGCCACAAGCCCAGCGTATAGGCGCCATGGATAGTTGGGGTGAAGTCATAACCCAGTTTCCATTTGAAGTTGTCCTGCACCGTATGATTAATTGCGGACTCGCCCAACACCTGCGCACTAACGCCATACGGATTGGTATTGGCAATGGCTCCGGTCACCACCGGTGCCGCAGCTCTTTGCGCGGTCGTTAGGGTCGTAGTTTCCAGTGGATTCACAAAAGCTATCGGCTGGCTATGGCTGTCCAAATGGCTGACATCGAAGCGAAATGAAAAGTCTTTGTAGCGATCGCCGACATTGAAAGAATATTCCTGGCTGTCGAAGGTCTTTTTCTTACCGTAGAAGCTGTAATCCTGCCAAGTTGATTTGACATCGGCTCCGGCCTCGAATTTTTCCGGCATTTTCGTGGTAATGTCGATCACGCCGCCCATTGAGTTTCCTGAGTACGCCGCCGAAAACGGCCCATACATCACATCGACCCGTTCAATTTCCGAAGGCGATACCATATTCCAACGCGGCGAACCGGTATTGCCGTTGTTATTGCCCAGCAAGGAAGACAGCAGGATGCCATCGGCATAGATCAAGCCGCGAGCGCTGGCTGAAGTGCCCGATGTACGCCAACCCACCGGCGCATTGGTGTCGCCGATATAACGTTTCCGCACCTGGATGCTGGGCAGGTATTTAATAGTGTCCTCGGCAGTCATCGCGTTGATGGTGCCGTCGATTTTCTCGCTGGTGACGCTTTCCGTCGTCGTCGGCAACTTATACCTTTCCTTAGCGGTAGGCTTTATTTTTTCAGTCACCGTCATGTCCGACATCAGTGCTTTGGAACTGTCAGCCGCGGCTTTTTTTACGTCAACTTTTTGCTTTGCATCAGCCTTTACTGGCTCGGCAGCAACCGCGTTGCCTAAATATATCGTTCCCAGGATCGTTCCTAGTAAGGGTAAGTATTTTTTCATCATTTTAATTTTTATAGTTGTGGGTGGTCTTTGTAATAGAGCACGTTATATGCCAACCCACAAAAGCCCTGCCAACCCTAGCTTGCGGACTTTTAACCAAAGTTACTTTTAATAAAAATACGGCATATACCACACTTTAATGCGTTAAATAACATAGTTTAATAAAAAGTATTGTAATTACTCTCGCCTTATTGAACAGCAAAGTCGATTTTGAAGCGGCCAAAGCAGGCATTGAAGTTTGCGATTCTAAATACCCTGTTTTGTGACACGCCAAAGCAAATCCCAGGACAAGTGGTTACAAAAATTATTGTCATAAATAGCAATTAAAGACGCACATCCTTGTGCTGAGCAATAAACTGTTTTATTGCGCGTGGTTAAACCTTTAAAACTTATAACCGACTTGCATGAAAAACGTGCGTTGAGGCAAAGGGTGGTTGAAAAACCCCCGATAGTCATTGATGTTGTCTATCCCGGCTGATACATGGCCTTTTTTATCGTTGAAATGGTAGGTGGTTTTTAAATCCACATAGACCGATTCGGTAAAGGCTGCGTAGTAAGGCAACTGCAAATCTTTGTTATCCAATTGCGAATACATTCTGCCTTGATACCGGGTACCTACCGAAAAGTCCAAATCCTTGCCATAGTGGTAAGTCGTCAACAAGTTAGCCCGGTAATTTGGTAACAACGGAAAGCTTTTACCCACATAATTGGTGTTATTGTCGTTTTGCAGGATTTTTGAATCCAGAATTGTGGTATCTAGTTTTACATCAAAATTAGAGTCGAAAACCTGATTTTGATTGATGGTGAAATCAATACCATTGATCTCCACTTCACCGATATTGGAAATAGCGCTGGTATAATTGCCTGCCGGTGTTTTACCAAGTGCCGAATTCGATATAGTCGAGCTGTAAATTGCATCACGTACATTCTCGTGAAACAGGTTCAATCGAATATAGCCGTTATCAAAACCGTATTCGCCTAACAGATTATGATGCGTACCGTCTTCGGGCTTCAGGGAGGCGTTCCCGACAGTCGAACTGCCTGCCAAGCTGTTCGTATTGTCAAACAATTCCCCAACCATTGGAAAGCGATAAGCCTTGGCAACCGAGTAACGGAATTTCCAACGGCCCGGCTCGAATCCCAGTGAAAATTTAGGTGACCAAGCAGATGCTTGCCGCTCTGGCGGCACATTGTTTGTCGTCGCGGTTATAGCGTTGTTGGCATCAAGCGTGTTGGACGTATATACGCCGTTAGACATATTCCAACGTTCCAGGCGAGTGCCGACGGTGGCATCCCAAGACGGCAGGAAGCGCCAGGATAATTGGCCGAACAACCCGTGTGTGTCGGTTGAACCGCCGCTTTTAAGGGAAATATTGGTTTGTTCGGCAGCAAGATAATTGTTCGACCCGTATTGGGTGGTGTACATTTTTGAATGCTGGTACTCATAGCCGGTAGCGAATGACAAATCCTTACGCCCCAGGAACTCCGGATTGTCGAATTTCGTCGAAAGATTAACCCAACCCATGCTGCCGACATCGGTAACCTGACCCTTGTTTGTATTGAGTGGATCTCCGGGATTTAAGGTCGATGAAATGGTACGGTCATTAAGCACGTCGAAATAACTGATATTGGTATTGGTATTCCAATTGCCGAACAACTGGCCTTTTAGCCCCCCTCCCAAAGTCACCGTCTGCCTGTTTTGCTGGCTTGTTCCAAAACTGTTAGGCGCCGGAACGATATTTACCCCATTGAAATTGAATGTGGACGCATTAGTCCTGGCGGCAGTAGTTCTGCCTACACACGTGTTGATAGAGCTGGTTGAGGAAGGCGTGCAGCCATATACTGGATTGCCATTAGCATCGCGCAAATAGGTTTGACTGGTGCTGGTCACATCCAAATTTTCGAAAGCAGCCGTAAACAAAGCATCCAGTTTCGAATTGATGGCATAACCGCCTTTCCATTTATAGAGGTCATCCACCGATTGCGTCACACCGCTGTCGCCATAGGAAATACGCGGTTGTCCGGCATAGCCTCCTTGGTTCGCAGCAGTGCCGATGGCTTTGGGGTTTTGTTCCATATACGCGCCAGTTACCGAACCGCCAGTACCCGAGTAGTTTAATAACGGCCCGCCATTTGCACCGGCTGAATTGGAATAACCATAGGTCGTCATCGGTTGCCCTTCATTCTCCAAATGGTTATAAGAGAAATAAGAGCTGAGGTCGCCGAATTTATCCCCGTAGGAACCGAAGGTTTTAAAGCCTTGCAGGTTCTGAGTGGTGCCTTGATAGGAATAAGGCTGCAACATGTAAGTGGCTTCGGTGTATACCTCGCGTTTTTGCGGCAGCAAGGTATTGAAATTCATCACGCCACCCATCGCATTGCCGCTGTATTCCGCTGAAAAAGGGCCGGACAGCACATCGACCGATTTGATTTCGCCAGGGCCGATCAATCCCCAACGCGGAGAACCGTTATAGGTATATTGCAACGAGTTCCAGATCGGCATGCCGTCCATCATGACCATAACACGGCCACCTTGGTAGGGGTTGGAACCGCGCATACCGACCGGCGCATTAGGGTCACCGATATAACGTTGCCGGACAAACACGCCGGATTCGTATTTGATGGCGTCAGAAGTGGTTACAGCATTGGTTTTCTCAATGTCTTTTTTGGTAACCTTGGCGGTTGGACTGGCGAAATCGGTTTTTGAGGGTGTTTCGGGTCTGCCGTCTTCCGATTCGCCTGTGACCACAATATCGGACAATGTCATTGACGAGGCATCTTGTTCGCCGGCTTTTGTCTGGACTTGTTTGGCAGTATCGGTCTTTTTAGACTTCACTGGCTCGGCTGCGGCTCCGTTGCCTAAATAAACCGTTCCCAGTATTGCTCCCGCTAGTAAAGGCATGTATTTTTTCATCATTTTTATTTTTTGTTGTAGGTGGTCTTGTTAACGAGGCACGTTACATGCCAACCCAC
>JANYKK010000399.1 GCA_025361585.1 Methylobacter sp.
AAAACGGCTGATGTTCGCATCCGGTTTACGCCAGATGAAAAAGCAAAGGCCAAGGCATTTGCAGAAGAAGCCAGCCTAACCCTTTCCGAGTACATAAGGCGGCGGGCTACTGGAATGCCAGTGCGAAGCAAAGCAGACGCGCAGATGATTAACGAACTTCGGCGACTTGGTGGATTGGTGAAGCACATCCACAACCAAACAGCCGGACTGTACAGCAATGAAACGGCTGATATGCTGGTGCAAATTACCGAAGCAATTAAACGTGTAGGCTCTTTAGATGATAATCAAACAGGGTGATAAGCGCCGGGATGGTGGCGGAAGTTTTGCCACACTAGGCGACTACCTAACAAAAGAGATCGACAAAAAAACAGGCGAGGTTTTAAGTCGTGGTGAAGTCATGCTATCGGATAACTTGTTATCAATAGACACCACACCAGCAGAAATGAACGCCGTGGCAAGTGAGAACATCAGGCACAAGTCATCACCTGTTTCACACTATATTATTTCATGGCCGTCAGACGAGAAGCCAACAAAAGAACAATGGCAAGAATCAGTAAAACAAGTTTTAGAAAGTCAGCGTGACGAAAGGCGTGGCTTAAGTCTCGCCGATAATCAATACATGGCCGTTGCCCATGATGACACCGATGATTTTCATGTACACATCATGGTCAATAGAATTGACCCGGAGACATACCAAGCAATCACGCCCGATATGTCAAGAAAGAGTTTAGCGAAAGCAGCCAGAGAACTAGAAGCGGCTCAAGGATGGAAGCATACCAACGGGCTTTATAAATGGGATGCAGAAAAAGGTATTGCTGTCGAGACAACCAGAGAAGAACGCGAGAGCGCAAAAAATGACGACATAGCAAAAGGAACAGGTAAAGCGGCGAATATGGAAGCACACGCAAACGCGGAAAGCCTTGAAACCTATAGCAAGGGGCAACCCGCCAAAGACCTAAGCCACCTAATGAAGCGGGGCGGCATCAATTGGCAAGATGTGCATTCCACACTTGCCAAATATGGGCTTGAACTTCATAAGGGAGAAAAGGGCGGCTATACCGTCAGCGCCAAAGGCGCAGACGGTGAACAAATCCACGTAAAAGCATCTAAGGTGTTTCGTGGGCAGTTCGCCGGAAAAAAAGAAAGAGCCGCCACCGATGAAAAACTAGGCGAGTGGGAAGCACCAAAGGAATTTTTGCAACACGTTGTCAAAAAGGAAAAGGAATATAACGAGCATCGAGACTCGAAGCGAAACCCTCAAGAAAGGGCTGAGCGCACGGAAGAACGGGCGCAAATGCGCGAGGATTTAAAAGGGCGTTTCACTAAATACAAGTCTGAGCAATGGAAAGAAAAACGGATACAGCAAGAGGCAGAGCGTCAGGCGGATAGCGGAAAATTCAAAGAACTAAGCAAGATAGCGCGTGATCGCCGTGCAGAGCTTCAAGCCTCAAAGGTTGCGCCAGAGGTTCGCAAAGCATTGTTATCCATTGCGGCGGCGGAAGCCGTGCAGGGACGGGATAAGTTACGGGCAGAGCTGGCCGAGAAGCGGCAGATCAACAAACCCAAGGACTATAAAACATGGGTAACAGAGCAAGCCGAAAGCGGCGACCGAGCGGCCATTAGTCAGATACGCGGCTGGCAGTACCAAGAAGGCCGGAACGCCAAAGAGATCGAGCGCAGGCTTGCCGAACTGGATAAACAAAACAGCGCAAAGGCGGCAGATAGCGACCGCTACGAGCCAGCAGACCCGCGCAAAGTTGCCGAAGACAAAAAAGCGGCGGCTCTTAGAATGACGTGGACTGTAAACGCCAAGACCGGGGACGTTGCTTATCATATTGGCGGAAAGCAAGCCTTTACCGATCATGGGGAGCGGGTTAGCTTTGGAAAAGACTTTGACGCGGATACGCTGGAGGCCGGTTTGAAGTTGGCCGCGCAAAAATATGGTGGCAAAGTCACCTTGAACGGTACGGACGAATACAAAAAACGGGCTGTAGAAGTTGCGGCGCAACGGGGCATAAGTATCCAATTCAACAACAAAGATCTGGCCGATTATCACGACAATTGCAAGCAGAAGCTACAGGCCGACAGGGAACCGAAAGAGCGGTCTAAAGAACGCACAAAAGATAAGGGCCAGGATCATGGGCGTTAAATACACCCATCAACCGGGTGCGCTGAAATCAGTCATCCAATTACCAACCCGGCGCTCTAACAAGGAACGGGGCAAAAGCAGGGGTTTTGAACGATGAAAGCCGAGGAGTTATGAATATGCGTTATCCCGTGAATATTGAGCCAGTAGACGAGGGCGGCTTTTTTGTCAGCTTCCCCGATATACCAGAAGCATTGACGCAGGGCGAAACCTTTGAAGAAGCTTTGGCAATGGGTAAGGACGCCCTAGAAACGGCGCTAGAATTTTATTTTGAAGATGCAAGAGCGGTGCCGTTGCCGTCTAAGCCAAAAAGCGGCCAGCCTGTAGTTGAGTTAAGCCATTCGCTTTGGGATAAAGTCCTACTGTTGAATGAAATGATTTTACAACGGGTGCGCTGTGAATACCGGCGCACCTAATTACCAGTCCGGCGCTCTAACGTCGGTTTTTTTAGGAGCAGAGAAGAGGTGTTCGTACAACGGGTGTTATGTTAAAAAACATAAGACACGCTGTCGGCTGGCATATTGCAATTATTAATAGATTGCGCGATTATATCTATTGTTTGGCTTGCAATACCGTAGGTATCCGTATGAGCACCGAAATCAAGACCATCGATCACAACACATTATCTAGGCTCGTAGAAGCCGGAGCCGTTCGCGGCGCTCATGTCGTCGGCGATGTTGGCGGCTGGGGCGTGTTGATAAAATACGGGATGCTCGAACGAGCTTTGGCAGCTACTCGCAGCAAGGAAATACGGAAATTCAAAAAACTGGAAACACTGGTGGCTTACTTGAAGGAAGTCGGCATTAACAAATTTAATATTGACGCGACGCAGTACGACCCGGCCACGATTCAGACCTACAAGCGGACAGATCGAGCCGATGCCATGCGCCAGGCTCATGAAGCCGTGAAACATGATAAATGGTTCCGTGAGCAAGTCGCGCTGGGGCTGGAAGAGGCAAACGCCCCGGAGGCTATCTGGATACCCCACGACGCGGCCAAAGCCGATATGCAGCGGCAGCGAGAAAGCTTGTTGGCTCGCACCAGGAACGCTGAATAATGCGGGTGGTATGGACGCTTAGAGCCGGAAGTGATCGAGAAAATGCCATTGAATACATTGCCCAGGACAGCGTAACCGCAGCACTAAGCCAGCTTGACGAGATCGAGGGGCAAACCGACCGGCTGGCCGACTATCCAAAGCTAGGCCGCCCAGGGCGGGTAAAAGGAACGCGTGAGCTGGTAGTGAACCGGACGCCGTTTATCGTGGTCTACCGCATCCAGGGCGGCGTTGTGCAGGTTTTACGAGTGCTGCACGGGGCGCAGCAGTGGCCTTAAATAGGCACAAAAACAAAAACGTCGTAAGTAAACAGATGACGCAATAACCGCAAAAAAGACGCAATTAGAATATATTGTTTGCGTCTTTAAAATAGGCTCATTTGCGGGTTTCGCCTAAACTCAAATCTAAGCGCCTTCACCTTACGCCCTGCTTTTATTGGCCTCCACTCGATCAACCAGCCGTCTTTTTCGGTTAGCTCTTTCACCGCTGGCTCTATCATTCGCCGTTTGATGTTGTTGAAGTTCGATTTTTGTTTTTCCGTGGCGTCCATCGATTCGGTGAAATCTTCTATTGTGTACTCAGCCCATCCGGTAGATTTAAAACGCATCAATAGTTCTAGCAATTTCCAGGAGAACATTGAACGTAAGGCGCTAGCTTGTTGAAGTTGATAGCTAGTGAACTGCTTCCGTAGCCCCATAAGGTGTTTCATCAAGTCGGGCCACCAGTGCAATTCTACCCACCCCTCTCCGTCCTGGTACTTTGCCGATCCAACCCAGCGCATCTGTACCCGCGTTGGTTGTAATGGCTTACCGTTGCGCTTGTGCGCCGGTTCGTAAAACATGATTGAACGCTGGTATAGGTCTTTAGTGGCGCTTTTTAATTGCTTGTAGGCCGTATCCGTATCTACGCCACATTCGGCCGCATATTCGGCGGCCGTGATCTTTGTCCGTGGCGGTTCCATTGGGTTGATTGGTTTTGTACTATCGAGCTTTGATACGGCCATCATCACAATGCGCTTCTCAGCCAGTGTTAACCCATGCCCCGCCCGAGTCAAAGCGTTGCTCATAGTTATCCATCGTTCGCTAGGCGTGCGGTTTGGATCGTTCACGACGTACTCTAGCCGCTTCGCGTCTTCTTGTGTTTTCCGTGCTGCCATTACGTCACCTTTGCGGTTTATTACGTCTTGTCTTATTATGGCGCATTTAGAGTAAATACGCCATCTTTTGCGACGGCGTAAAAGCGGAATATGTGACGCACTACGCATGAATACGCCAGAATATTTATTGACGTAATTACCGCAAAAAAGACGCATTACCTGTAAAAAAGACGCAGCAACCGCAAAAAAGACGCATTAAACCGCAAAAAAGACGCAATAGCGCCTTTGTAGCCCACGGCTGGCGGGGCCTGCACGCCTTATAAACAAGTATAAACAAGATAAAAAACAAGTTAAAAAACTCGCCTCCTGTGGATAACTCGCCAAAAACCTCAAAAAGCAAAAAAGGAGCTACGCGCTGTTTTTTATAAAAGAGACGACTTTTTTTCACAGCCCCGCCATTAAACAACGCACAGATAGCATTTATCCACGGACGACACGAGCCGGGGGCCACCAAAGCCCCAGAGGCCGGGGCGGCGGTGGATAAATGCGGCTCACGTGAGCAATGGCCTTTGACAGCCTTTAAAGGCGGCTTAACAGTATGCGAATGGTGACTTGTCGCATATTCTCGATTTTGCGTTAGTGGGCGATCCTCTGGCGACACCTTGGCCGGTAAAGCAGATCAACAAGCGGCGGACATTAAAGCGCAAGTCGAACGGATCGAGCGCGAACAACAAGCAGCTGAAGCGGCGCGGGTCGATCTAGCCAAAGCGCAGCTAAAAATTGAAGCAAGCGCCGAAAGGCTTGGAGAACAGGCGGCAGAAATCGAGCGTCTACGCGTGGCCCTGGATTTAGAAAGCAAAGCCCGCATTGCATCCGAGCAACAAGCGGCGGTGTTAACGGCCAGGCTAGAATCTATGACCGAACGAGCAACCAAAGCAGAAGCCCGAACAGAACTAGCCGAGAAACAAAGCCAGCAGAGCGCCCAGGAACTCAACAGCGCAAGAAACCAAGTGCAAGCCCAGCAGGTAGCGCTTGATACAGCGGCCAGAGAGATTGAAGACGCGCGGCGACAAATAAAGGATGTTCGTAGCGAGGCAAAGAGGGCCGGAGAAGAGGCCGCCGAACTTCGCGGTAAGCTGGCAGCATCAGCGCAGAAAAAGCCCGAAGAATGATGCTTGCTGGCGCAAGGTCGTAATTACGATTTTAAGTATTTACGTCTTTTAATTATTTGTGTTTTTCTGTAAACTCACAAATACACAATTACGTAAAACTAAAAGGTGCAAAAATGATTATAAGTTGCTTGAATCAGAAAGGTGGAGTCGGTAAGACGACGGTTAGCGTAAATCTAGCGGCCTGCCTCAGTCGTACCGGCGCACGTGTCTTGCTTATCGATGCCGATCCACAAGGCAGCGCGTTGGACTGGGCAGCGGCTCGCGAAGGTGAACCGCTCTTTTCGGTGGTTGGTTTTCCGCGTCCTTCAATTCATAAAGAAATCGTCCAGCTAGGCCAGGGTTATGATCATATCGTAATAGACGGCCCTCCAAGGGTTAGCGATTTAGCTAGAAGCGCGATAATGGCAGCTGATGTTATTTTAATTCCGGTGCAACCAAGCCCCTATGATATATGGGCGGCAGATGAAGTGGTTAAGTTGATAAGCGAGGCGAAAGTTTATAAAGAAAATCTTAAATCTGTATTTGTAGTTAATCGTAAAATAACAAATACGGCTATAGGGCGTGATGTTGGGGAAGCCTTGGCTGCTTACCTTTTGCCAGTGTTGGCCGCAACAGTGGCGCAACGTGTCGTTTTTGCGGAAGCCGCCGCACAAGGTAAGTCTATTTTTGAAATCGATGCTGAAGGTTCGGCTGCTCGCGAGATAGAGACCGTTATGGCCGAGCTAATGGAGTTTGTATTATGAGTGAAAAGGGAAAAAAAATATCTATTGGAACTAAACCAACCACTCGTCAAACGCCGGTCGCCGCCGATGCGTGGGTAGAAACTCGTGAAACTGGTCAAGAAGAGGAAAAGGAAAAATTGAAGCGTTTAACCATCGACATTCCCGAAAGCCTGCATCGAGCGATTAAAACCCAGTGTGCTGGAAGAGGGGCAAAAATAGCGGATGAAGTGCGAGAGCTGCTTATGCAGAAATACGGAAAATCTTAAATGTGGTTTTGTGTCTAGTATATTACCCACGGTCAGAATGAGCCTGGGCTTTGGTGGCCCCCGGTGTGAGTGAGTATTTCTTTATTACTTTCCCACGTGTAAATACCTGCGGGTTTGGGCTGCAAGCCCATTTTAAAAAATTACTTCCTTATTTTTTTAGTTACAGACTATTCATGGTGTGTAATAGACGGTTGCGGAAGTGGTTGACGCTAAGTAAAAAAAACATGTAAAGAAAGTACGTTAAAAAACAAGCAGATTTGTCTAAAAGCTGTGGACAACCCGTCTATTACACACCCGAACCCGTCTATTACACACCAGCACTTCTTATAAGTTGTTTATTTATAAGCGTTTTTAGCGCTTTTTTCGCCCTAAAACATTAAAACTTATTAAAACTTAATTAAAACCCTTCCAAAATCCTTTTCGCCCTGTGGATAACTCACCAAAAACATCTTCCATAGCTGCACCCTTTATTTGCCACTGGCCGCATTCCAAAGCAGCTTCTGTGCTTGTGGTGGTAGGTCGTTATATACTTTCCCTGTAGCTTCGCCCCAGGTCATTGCATTTTGCTGCTCTGGCGTTAATTTTGGAGCAATGTGCTTTATCCCCCACTCCATCGAAAGACCGCCGACACCACCACCAAGCAACGCCGCCGCCAACACAACCGCCGCCCAAGCTGCCATGTTTGATTGCCCCGCCGCCCGTAACGATCTAAGTCCTTGATCTGCTACTCTAGTAGCTTTCTCAAATCGTTCTGCTGCTGCTTTTACTGGCTCATTTACGGCTGATGCCGCCGCTTTCTCTAACTCACCGCGAACAATGGCAGGTAATTTTTCCTCAAGCCACTGTGATGAATTTAGAAGCAGTTTTTTGGTCGCTTCTTCAATGCGCCCTTTTTGTTCCTCTGCAATCTTATCTGCTTCCGCCCTAAACGCTTCTGAATGTTCACGAAGAATAAACGCCGAAGCTTCTTTTATTCTTTCCGGCATAGTCTCATAAGTGACAAGGTAGGCATCAAGCGCAATCATTAACGGAAATAAAGCATCACCAGGAGTAATTTCAACTGCTTCCGCAATGTTAGCCATTCTAGACACAACAGCATCATCTGGAAGGCAACCGTTCAGCTTTTGCAGAATGCGTCTAACTTCATTCTGTCTTGTTGTCATATTGCTACCTCGTTAAACATGGCGCAGGCTAACGACTTCCACCGCTTCAATTCGGCTCTATTACCTATTGGCATATCTACAGATGCTTTCGATATAGTTATCCTGTTCGTATAAATTTCATCAGCCAGCAGGTCTGCAATGTCGGGAAAAGTTAGCGACTTGCCGCCATTTTTTTCAACAGTGCCGCGAATTTTCGAGCCGTTATAAAGCTGATACTTTATTTCCTCACCGAAATAACCATTACGTACAACATGCACCAGAGCGTTCGGTAATGCTTCCCTAAAGTCCTTTAATAGTTCTAAACTATCGCGCTGTCTATTAATCACCCAGAGTGCTATTAATTTGCGTCCTAGTTCTTCAAGAGTGCTGTTTAATGTTTCGCCATACTTTTGCACACCTTGATTATTAGCCGCTCTGGTATTTATCACAATCGTGCTTTCCTTGTTTTTATCTTCTCCGCAAATATTAATTAAATTTATCCATCCGTCAGCCTCTTCTAAATTGACAAGTTCGCCGTTTGATTCGCTTCCGTATGTTTTCCACACATCGGGATTACTTGTATCTGTTTCTATCAATAAAACGCTTTCCCCTTTGTCCTTTAGATAATCGATTAAAGCCATTGTAACCATCGACTTACCAACGCCGCCTTTGCTACCGCCAACAAGATATATTGGTTTGCTCATGTTCTACTCCTTGTTATAGAATTGTTAAATTTCAGAATCTTCATTCACTTTAAATTGGCCTTTTGTTTCCGGTTGTTGTGTTTTATCTGTTTTCGTTTCAGTTGATGACTCTGTTTTCTTAGATTCCTTTCTTTGCGTCGTTGTTTTTGTTGTCTTAGTCCTTTGTAAATAACTCTTTAGTGTCGGTGTAGTTATCTGTATACCGCCATCTGTCATAAACTTGGCAATATCATCAAGGGTGTAACCTTTTTTTTGCATTGCTTCAATTTCTCGCTTAAGTTCTTTAATAGATTCTTGCTTACTTACTGTGCGCTTCTCTTTGGCAACCTCTGGCACACTTTTCATCTTTTCTCTTACCGCTTCTAACGTTTCTATTTTTATAGACATATATGCATACTCCTATGCTTACTATTTATTACGTAAGTCATGCTAACCTTTTTTAAATCATATTGCAATAGGCTTTTTTATGTGATAACGTGATAACCGACGCATAAGTAAAAAGATAGGACAAGTTGCGTGTTGGATACACAAAATCCGGTTTCGCTTCGCTTCCGTATTTTGGTATCCACCGGAATAAATCAATCCGCCTGCGGCTACTCGATTTATTCCTACACGTACTTGTTCAGGGCGCAGCCCCGAAACCCCAGCGGCAACAGCCGCAACAACAGCGCACGGCGCAGAGGTTAATAGCTTGTCATTCCAAGCAGGAACTAATAACAAAACGGCTGATGTTCGCATCCGGTTTACGCCAGATGAAAAAGCAAAGGCCAAGGCATTTGCAGAAGAAGCCAGCCTAACCCTTTCCGAGTACATAAGGCGGCGGGCTACTGGAATGCCAGTGCGAAGCAAAGCAGACGCG
>JANYKK010000360.1 GCA_025361585.1 Methylobacter sp.
CCTCGCAACCGTAGCCGGTCAGGCAAAGTTCTGGCAAGCAAAGCAGTTGTACCTGTTGTTTTTGTGCTTCGCCAATAGCTGCCAAAATATATTCGAACAGCCCTGGGGTTCCTATATCCACTTCGGCACGCTGGAAAACGAGGAAGAATGGAAATACTCAGGAGGTATGTCTATTTTGACGGTCGCCCCTGCCGGCTCAGGGAAAACAAAAAGCCTTATTTTGCCAAACCTTGCCACTTACACCGGCGGGGTAATGTGTCTAGATGTTACCGGAGAACGTTACGCCCAAACAGCAAACTATCGGGAAGCGATGGGGCAAAAAGTCTGGTATTTCGATCCTTTCGGAGATTCCGATAATTCGGCAGCCTTTAATCTACTTTCCGTTGTTCGCCGCTCTCCTATGAACATGTGGGGTGATGCTGAAAAATTAGCGGCTATATTCGCACCTACCGGCGACGGTAGTCGAGTTTTTTGGAGCGATTCAATTCAAGAGCTGCTGGCCGTTCTTATCTGTTATTGTATTTTAGATGCCGATAGCAATGAACGCGAAGCTACGCCAAAAGACTTGCTTAACACTGTAAACATGGAAGCCGGAAGACTGCAACGAATTTTGAGAGCTTGCACCCAATCAGAGGAAATTTGGTCCTTAGATACGCATGCCAAAAATGTGTTGAACATTATCAACAGAAGCTTGCAATTTCCTTCGGTGCCTGAATCTCTGAAAACCGCCCTCAAAAGCTGGAATAACCCCCGCTTGCTAGCCAATACAAGTCATTCAGACTGGACGCCTGCCGAACTGTTGAACGGATCGGCCTCTGTTTTTTTTGTGACAGCTCCTGGCAACATGACTACAGAGGGAGCGATTACGCGGATATTTTTCGATGCTCACCTGCTCGCCCTTCTGGCCGAGCACCCTGCCGAAAAGCCGGAAAGCCCGCTGTTATTCGTTTTTGACGAGTTTTTACAACTCCCGCCGCTAGCTACACTAGAGCAGGCGCTATTGGCCAACAGCGCCTATGGACTCCGCTTTTGGTTGGTCGCTTCATCGATGACCGCACTGCATAATCGATATGGAAAAGTAATCAATACCATCCTAAAAACGTGCAAAATCAAAACCTTTTCCAATGCCAAAGGGCAAGCGGCAAAAGACTTGTCGAATCATATAGGTTATATAAAACATCCTCTTATGGATGGGAAAAAGCCGCTTGTTACCGCTCAAGAGCTGGAAAGCGCTGATTTTAATGCGTTTCATGTTGTCACCATCGCTGGCGAACCACCTGCCAAAATCAAAAAATGCTTTTTTGATAAATTAAAGACAACTTAGAATTACATCAACTTTGCTATTCAAAATTAGACATCACGAATCTGCGGTGTGGGCAGTTACTTAGTAATTTTTAATGTGCGCCGTATCGGGTTTACCAAACGCCGTCCCACCACCGAATCCTTATTGTTCGTAACATTTCCATGTAAACGTGGCGTGGCAAACTATTTCAATAATCAATCGTTCACTGTATTCTATGCCCTACGTTCCCATGCGCCGATAAATGGCGCATTCACATCGCCATTCCTGCGGTTTCCATCAGAGCCGCGCCCTAAACCAAAAGTAGGAATCTATTACATAATGACTAGCGAATCGCCCCGAGCTTCCTGGAAAAGTTATCTTGAATTATGCAAACCCAAAGTGGTTGCGCTGATCGTTTTTACAGCTATCGCAGGGATGTTATTAGCCGTTCCAGGATTACCGCCTATCGGCCTGTTTATTTACAGCAGCCTGGGAATCGCGCTGGCCGCAGCCTCCGCCGCCGCGATTAACCATTATATCGACCGCGAGGCCGATGCGCAGATGGACCGCAACAAACACCGCCCTTTGCCCCAAGGCGAATTAAGCTCGGCCAACGTGATCATTTTTGCGGCGGTGCTGGGCGTTGTTTCGATGGCATTGCTGGTGATCTTGGTCAACGCCCTGACCGCATTACTCACGTTCTTATCGGCGCTGGGTTACGCGATTATCTATACGGTTTATCTGAAACGGGCTACACCGCAAAATATCGTTATTGCCGGGGCTTTCGGAGCAACCCCGCCGATGCTGGGCTGGTGCGCGATGACCGGCGAAGTGCATCCTTATGCAATGCTGCTGTTTTTGATTATTTTTGCCTGGACGCCGCCGCATTTCTGGCCGCTGTCTATCGCAAAACGCAAGGAATTCGCCAAAGTCGGCATCCCGATGTTGCCGGTCACCCACGGCGTGGAACATACCCGGCTGCATATTTTGCTGTATTCGCTGCTGCTGTTCATCGTCACCCTGCTGCCCTATCTGACCGGCATGAGCGGCCTGATTTATTTGTCCACCGTGGTGCCGTTAGGCCTCGGCTTTATTTATTTCGCCATTTTGATGATGCGCCGAAAAGACGACAAAACCGCGATGCGAACTTTCTTTTATTCGCTGATGTACCTGACCGTCCTGTTTACCGCTTTGCTGGTCGACCATTATTTTAAATTTACCTTCGCCGCGACTGCTCCCGGCAGTCTTGCGGCATACATACCATCCCTGGCAATATGACATTCACTCATCACGAACAAACACCATCCCCGGAACATCCGTTCGCCGAATACATCCGCATTTTAGGCAAGGGCAAAAAAGGCTCACGACCCTTAACCCAGAATGAAGCCTATCTGGCGATGAACATGATCCTGACCGATCAGGTACAGCCGATCCAACTCGGCGCGTTCCTGATGCTGATGCGTGTTAAGGAAGAAACCCCCGAAGAATTGGCCGGTTTCGCCCTAGCGGCACAAGAATCGTTTAATGTTGCCGACAATGCGGTAAAAGTGGACTTGGACTGGTCGTCTTATGCCGGAAAGCGCCGTCATTTGCCCTGGTTTTTGCTGTCGGCTTTGCTGCTGGCCGAAAACGGCATCACCGTTTTTATGCACGGCGCCAGCGGCCATACCGCAGGCAGGTTGTACACCGAGAACATGTTGGGATATTTAGGGCTTAAATGCGCCAGCTCCATCGAAGAAGCCAAGCAGCAACTCGAGCAACAGCATTTCAGCTATTTATCGCTGGAGCACTTTTGCTCCAAGCTGCACGAAATCATCGAGCTGCGCCCGATACTGGGCTTGCGCTCGCCGGTTCATACCTTGGTGCGTTTACTGAACCCGTTTAATGCGGAATACAGCATTCAGGGTATCTTCCATCCCGGTTACCGCCCCGTGCATCAACAAGCCGCCGCGTTATTGAACCAGCCGCATATGGCCGTATTAAAAGGCGAAGGCGGCGAAACCGAACGCAATCCCGATATGGAATGCCTAGTGCAAAGCGTACACAACGGCGAATTATCCGACGAGAACTGGCCTGCTTTGTTTACCCACCGCCATGTTAAACCCGAGCTGCTCGAGCCGGAGCAACTGGCGTTAATCTGGCAGGGAAAAGTTGAGGATGATTTTGCGCAAGCCTCCATCATCGGTACTGCTGCCATTGCGCTTAAATTGTTGGGCAAGGCCGAGACGCAAGAACAGGCTCAGCAGTTGGCGACGGATTATTGGTTGGGGCGGGATAAGCAAAAATATGATTGAGTTTCAGTTACTTAACGATATGCCTTATAAAAATCAAACTTGTAAATAGCAATGCCTTACCATATTGTCATTGATACCAACGTAATTGTTGCCGCGATGCGCTCTAAACGAGGCGCATCGAATTTACTATTACGTTTGTTAGGAACAAGTGATTGGCAGGCACATATTTCGATTCCTCTAATACTTGAATATGAAGAAGTCTGCCAGCGTTTGTTACCGCCATTAGGTTTAAGTTATGAACAAATTAATGACTTTTTAGATTATTTTTGTACCGTTTGCCATCATCATAAAATCTTTCCTGATTACCCATAAAGAGCAGCCAATTTTACAAAAATGACTATACTGATAGTACCAACATAATAATGAGGGTAACACCATGAAAAACAAAGTACAATTCCAAAAAGGCTATAGTCTTTGTGAATTCATGAAGA
>JANYKK010000191.1 GCA_025361585.1 Methylobacter sp.
ACCCCACGGCCTGCTCGTTGAAGTCCGGTTACCGATGAGTGCCATTGCTGAGGCGAACACATGATCAGCATTCTGCTGGTTGACGACCACGCCATCGTCCGCGAAGGTTACCGCGCACTGCTGGCAAAACAGCCCGGTTTGAAAGTGGTTGCGGAAGCGGGCGATAGCGCAGAGGCTTATCGGTTGTTTAAGGAATTCCAGCCGGATTTGGTGATTACCGATATTTCCCTGCCCGGCAGCAGTGGCCTGGAGCTGATTGCCCGCATCAAACAACGCCGTGCCGACGCCAAAATCCTGGTGTTCAGCATGCATCAAAACCCCGGTTTTGCTGCGCAGGCCATGCGGGCCGGCGCTTTGGGTTACGTAAGCAAAAGCAGTCCGCCCGAAGACTTGTTGCGTGCGATACATGAGGTTTATGCAGGGAGATACACGTTGAGCGCCGACATCGCGCAGGCCTTGGCTCTGGAAAAACTCGGCAGCGAGCGCATCGCGCTGGAAACATTGACGCCTCGGGAATTCGAGATACTGCGCTTGCTGGTCGATGGGCGAAGCAACGACGAAATCGCACAAACCCTCAACATCAGCCCGAAAACCGTCGGCAATTGCCATTATCTGATCAAAGGCAAGCTTGGCGTTGCCAGCGATATTGAATTGACGCGATTGGCGATTAAGTTGAATGTGTTGGATCTTTTGGAGTTGTCTGTTTCAGCTGGATCTTTCTCGTAAGGCTAATGGAGCTTGGGCTATTGTTTTCGGCGACGTTGCGTTCAGCTCATTTAAGCGTTTAATAATTACCAACAACTTTACTCTGTAATTAAACAGGACTAGAATAGTCCTCAATTATTAGAGGCAGGGTATGTTACGACTAAGTAAATTAACCGATTATGCAACGGTCATTTTAAGTTTTATGGCCAGAGACAAAGCGCAGGTGCGTGCGGCTATGGAAATAGCGGCAACGACGGGCATCGCCTTGCCCACGGTCAGCAAAATCTTGAAATTGCTGGTTAACGCCAACGTGTTGATTTCGACGCGCGGCGCCAAGGGCGGATATGCGTTAGCCAGGACGCCGGAAGAGATCAGCGTTGCGACGGTTATCAGCGCTCTGGAAGGGCCGATTGCGCTGACCGAATGCAGTATTTCCCATCAGGGCTGTGAGCAGGCTTCGGGCTGTGATATTCATGGCAATTGGAGCTTGATCAATCAGACCATCCATAACGCACTAGAGTCGGTGACCTTGGCCGATTTAACCAGACCTGCTGTCGTGCCGGAAGAAGTGTTTATTCCGGTTGCCAGTTTATACCGATAGGACGTTTTTATGTCAGCAAGCGCACAAGAAATCAGCAATCTAATCAGTCAGGATTACAAACAAGGCTTTGTAACCGACGTGGAAACCGATACTTTTCCGCCCGGACTTGATGAAGCGGTTATTCACCGATTGTCTAAGGTCAAGAACGAGCCTGAGTTCATGCTCGAATACCGGCTGAAAGCGTTCCGTCATTGGCAGACCATGAAGTCTCCCGAATGGGCGTTCGTCAAGTTCGATCCTATCGATTATCAGGCGATCAGCTATTATTCCGCGCCTAAACGCAAGGAAGACGGGCCCAAAAGCCTGGATGAAATCGATCCGCAAGTGTTGGAAGCTTACAAAAAACTGGGCATTCCACTGGACGAACAGGAGCGTCTGGCCGGTGTTGCGGTCGATGCGGTTTTCGACAGCGTGTCGGTGGCGACTACGTTTAAAGGTAAGCTGCATGAAGCGGGCGTTATTTTCTGTCCGATTTCAGAAGCCTTGCGTGAGCATCCGGAACTGATTAAACAATATCTGGGTTCGGTCGTGCCGCATACGGACAATTACTTTGCCGCTTTAAATGCTGCTGTATTTACCGACGGCTCGTTCGTCTATATTCCCAAGGGCGTACGTTGCCCAATGGAATTGTCGACTTATTTTCGGATCAACGCCGCCAATACCGGGCAGTTCGAGCGCACGTTGATTATTGCCGATGAAGGCAGTCATGTCAGTTATCTGGAAGGCTGCACCGCGCCGATGCGGGATGAAAACCAGCTGCATGCGGCGGTGGTTGAGCTGATAGCCTTGAAAGACGCGACCATCAAATACTCTACCGTGCAAAACTGGTATCCGGGCGATAAAAACGGTTTGGGCGGCATCTACAATTTTGTTACCAAACGCGCCGATTGCCGCGGCGAGAATTCCAAGGTGTCGTGGACGCAGGTCGAAACCGGTTCGGCGATTACCTGGAAATATCCAAGCTGCATCCTGACCGGCGACAATTCCACCGGCGAGTTCTATTCTGTGGCGCTG
>JANYKK010000195.1 GCA_025361585.1 Methylobacter sp.
TAATGTCGGCAATATCGGCTTTAATGTGATGTACCACCCACTGGAAAGCCTCAGCATCGGCCCCGTACTGCAATACGAAAAGCGCGATTCCAACAACCCGATTGCATCCTACGAAAGCAAGTCCGCTGGGGTTAATTTACAGGCAGCCTTTTAAATAACCATCGCCCATTCACGTGATGAGTTTGCTTAACGCTCGTAGCGAGCAATAGCTATCTACAACACAGGTCGCATTAGACAAATACTGAGCTGTTTGTTGCAAAGTGGCAAGATCACATAGAAAGCAATATCCATAATTCTGCCAATAACGCGGATTAGTTCCCTCCCAACTTGATAAAAAGGCACGCAAGGCTTCTGCTTTTTCGCCTTTAGCGCTCTGCCGTAATTTCCCAGATAACCATACGCAAGCCATGCTGACAACGAGTAAATAATTGGCATGGTTAGTTCGGTTTCCGGCTGCCAGGATTCTAAGTCGTAAGCTACTTAAAGTCGTGGTGATGCAAGGTATTCAGCTCAATAGCGGGGGGCGCCTGATAGGTAATCGCACTTATTGATTGAAGAAATTAAATTCTTTATTCTAAAGACACTTTATATATTCTATTACAGACGTCTCTGGTAGGCGTTCTGTTAAAAATCATTATCAAGCAGTGCTGAATAAACTAATTTTGTTTACTTCAAGTTTTGTGCACTAAAAATCTGTCTGACTTGCCTAATAACTAATGGATATTAAGTGCTCTGATATTTTATGGTTTTAAAGAAAAACATTATAAATCGATAGTGTTGTATGACGCCTTAGGTTGCCTGCTAGGCTAAACCATCATCATAGGCATTATCAATTTACAGAATAACGGATGTTTTTCTTAAATGTGTTTTAATTTAATGGGAAGGAAGCATGCTAGATCTAGCAGAAGTAAAGCTTTGCGTTATTGGGTTAGGTTATGTGGGCTTGCCTTTGGCAGTCGAATTTGGCAAGCGTTATCAGACCATCGGCTTCGACATCAAAAGCGATAGAATTGCAGAATTAAAATCCGGCAAGGATCACACACTTGAAGTTGATGAAGCTGAGCTGGTTGAAGTAAAACAATTAATTTTTACCAATCAACTAGAAGAGATTGCGAACTGTAATACTTATATCGTTACTGTTCCAACTCCAATAGACAAGCATAAACGACCTGATCTTACGCCACTGGTCAAGTCCAGCGAAACACTGGGGAAAGTAATTAGTAAAGGCGACGTGGTTATTTATGAGTCTACAGTTTACCCCGGCGCAACTGAAGAAGAGTGCATTCCTATTGTCGAGCGTGTTTCTGGATTAACATTTAATACCGATTTCTTCGTTGGCTATAGTCCGGAGCGGATCAATCCTGGCGACAAACAACACCGATTCACTACCATAAAGAAAGTGACTTCCGGATCTACCCCGGATACAGCAGATTTCGTTGATGCACTCTACGCCAGTGTTGTAGCTGCAGGTACCCATAAAGCTTGTTCCATCAAAGTCGCAGAAGCAGCCAAAGTCATAGAAAACACTCAACGCGATCTTAATATTGCCTTGGTTAATGAGCTTGCGATCATCTTTAATCGCATGGGTATTGATACCGAAGCAGTACTAGAAGCAGCGGGTACCAAATGGAATTTCCTGCCTTTCAGGCCTGGCTTGGTTGGTGGACACTGTATTGGTGTTGACCCTTTTTACCTGACACATAAAGCCCAAGAGCTTGGGTATCACCCTGAAATTATTTTAGCGGGTCGCCGTATCAACGACAGTATGGGTGCTTATGTTGCTGAACGGGTACTGCGCTTGATGACCATAAAGCGTATTCAAGTAGTCGATTCTCGGGTTTTGGTGTTGGGATTGGCGTTCAAAGAAAACTGTCCTGATCTGCGCAACAGTAAAGTCATTGACATTATTTCCGAACTTCAAACTTTCAATATAGGTGTCGATGTTTATGATCCTTGGGTGGATGCCGGTAGTGCATTGCGGGAATATGGCATTAAACCAATCGAATCACCTGAGTTGGGAACCTACGATGCTGTGGTTCTGGCGGTTGCACATCAACAATTTAAGGAAATGGGCATCGCTGGCATTCGGACGTTGGCAAAACCTGAGCACGTTATTTTTGATGTCAAATACCTATTTGACGCTAATGCCGTTGACGGCCGGTTGTAATATGACGATTCTTTTTGATGTTTCACCTTTTACTTTTTACTTGTTATGAAAATTTTGATTACAGGTACTGCCGGTTTTATCGCGAACCACTTAGCCATTCTTTTACTGGAAAGAGGCGATGAAGTTATTGGCATAGACAACGTCAACGACTATTACGATACAAACCTTAAAGAGATGCGTTTGAACCGACTCAAGAGCTATTCCGGCTTTACGGAAGTTCGCGTCGGCATCCATGATCGTGCTGCGATGGAGCAAGTGTTCGCGCAGCATAAACCGCAACGTGTCGTTAATTTGGCTGCACAGGCAGGCGTGCGTTATTCACTCAAAAACCCTTATGCCTATGTCGATTCTAATGTGCTTGGCTTTGTCAACATATTGGAAGGTTGCCGACATCATGGCGTTGAACATCTTGTTTATGCGTCGTCAAGCTCTGTCTATGGCGCCAATACCCTAATGCCATTTTCGGTACATCATAATGTCGATCACCCCATTAGCCTTTATGCGGCTAGTAAAAAGGCTAATGAACTGATGGCTTATACTTATAGCCATCTCTTTGATCTTCCAACTACCGGATTGCGCTTTTTCACCGTTTATGGCCCTTGGGGGCGACCCGATATGGCATTGTTTTTATTTGCCAAAGCTATTTCAGAAGGCAAACCTATCGATGTCTTTAACCACGGCAAAATGCAACGCGATTTCACCTACATTGATGACATTGTTGAAGGCGTTATGCGTGTACTAGATAACGTACCGCAAAGCAATTCGACTTGGAATGCTAATACTCCAGACCCTGGTACCAGTTCCGCACCTTATAAAATCTACAACATCGGTAACAACAAACCTGTTGAGCTGATGTATCTAATAAGTGTATTGGAAAAAAGTCTCGGCAAAGTTGCGGAAAAAAATTATCTACCCATGCAGCCCGGTGATGTACCCAAGACCTATGCCGATGTTGATGACCTGATACGGGATGTTGGCTTTAAGCCAGCCACATCTATTGAGTCTGGCGTTGAGCGTTTTGTTGATTGGTATCGTAGCTATTATGGAATTTGAATTGGCTGAAAAACCCCTCTAAAGATCGCATATGATTCGTCGCAGCGTACAACGAATAAGGCTTAATTCATCTGCTATTGTCATATTAGATGCGCTAATGAACCTGTAAGACACGAATAGAATGATGGAATGCTCAGTAAATAGTTATGCAATATATCCATAGATCAAGGGAAAAATTATGTGTGGAATAGTGGGATATTGGTCTGACGACCCGAATTTTGGCGGAGAGCTTACCAGAGCGCTTGCCGCCATTCATCATCGTGGGCCGGATGATGAGGGAATGTGGTATGGAAACGGCATTGCATTAGGGCATCGGCGGTTATCCATCCTTGACCTATCGACTGCCGGTCATCAACCCATGCTCAGTAAGGATGGTCGGTTTGTTATGGTTTTTAATGGCGAGGTCTATAACTATCGCACTATTCGCAAAGAACTCGAAGCATTAGGACATCAGTTTCATGGTACCGGTGATTCAGAAGTGATACTCGTGGCGCTAGCTCATTGGGGAGTGGAGAGCGCGGTACGCCGATTTATTGGAATGTTTGCTATTGCCCTGTGGGATAAACAAGAAAAAACGCTTAGTTTGATTCGTGATCGCCTAGGGGTGAAGCCGCTTTATTATGGATGGGATGGTAAAAATATCTGTTTTAGCTCGGAACTGAAAGCATTGCGAGAACTGACCGGGTTCAAGGCGGAAATAGATCGAACTGCTTTGGGTGAATATTTTCAATTTGGCTATATCAACGCGCCTCGTAGCATTTATCGCAATGTTTTCAAAGTTATGCCGGGCTGTTGGGTTCATTTTGATCAGTATGGCAATAAAACCGAGCATCAGTATTGGTCCGTGTTGGATGCATTGAGCAAGCCGCTAACAGCAAGCGAAGATGAGCTGGCCGAACAATTGGAATCCCTGTTAGTCGATGCCTTTTCGCTACGCATGGTGTCGGATGTTCCAGTTGGGGTATTCCTTTCCGGCGGAGTGGATTCCTCGGTACTCGCCGCGTTGTTACAAAAAGACCGGGGAAATCCAATCCACACATTCACCATAGGCTTCAACGAAGCTCATGTGGATGAGTCGATCCATGCCAAACGGGTTGCTGAGTATTTAGGTACTAGACATAGTGAACTTATTCTCGGCACTGATCAGGCCAAACATATCCTTCCCAATTGGGCAAAACTTTACGACGAACCTTTCGCCGATAATTCGGGGATTCCAACCTATCTGGTTTCACGAATGGCGGGGGAGCAGGTCAAGGTAGTGCTATCTGCGGATGGTGGGGATGAGCTGTTTAGTGGATACAACGTATATAACAGTGTTATTCGACGTTGGAAGCTAAATGATTCCTTATCAAAAAAATCAAGGAAAGCAGTCAGAGCAGTACTGGAGACAGTGCCATTTCATTTTATGGACTTGCTTATAGATAGGTTGCCACTAACTACAGCACAAACTGGATTTTTAAAAAACCAGACTATTTGGAAAGCTCAAAGACTAATAGATTTAATTTCTTCCAATAGTTCCGGTTCTTACTATGAAAATAGTATATCTTTCTGGAAGTCTTGCGAGATCAATGAATTACTTGGTAACTATTCACCACCACGGGAGCGTTGCGATGCTTATCCTGGAGAGTTGGCTGAACAGCTTTGCTTGTGGGATCTACACAATTACCTGCCTGGCAACATTCTCGCCAAAGTGGATCGTGCCACCATGGCATCCAGCATAGAAGGCCGTGAACCCTTGATTGATCACCGTGTGGTGGAATTCGCTTTCCGGTTGCCCTTGTCGATGCGTCGCGGCAGTCTGGGGGGGAAACATTTGCTCAAGAAAGTGCTGTACAAACACGTTCCTCGCGAATTGGTGGATCGCCCCAAACAGGGCTTTGGCATACCGTTGGAATCATGGCTGCAGGGTGACATGAGTTACCTGCTGGATGATTATCTCAATCAGGAACGTATTCGTAGCGAAGGTCTGCTGGATGATGTGGTCGTGCATCGTATCGTGCGCGGTTTCAAAAAAGGTCATTACAAATTGGCCAACAAAGTTTGGTCGTTATTGGCCTTTCAGATGTGGCATGAGGCTTGGGGGGCATGATTGTAATTTTATGAGACTTTTAATAAGACAATTTTACAAGATATTTTTAGGCCGCGTAATCTTCCTGATTAAAGAGGATGTGAAGGCCGGCATACGCTACAAGCAAGGCCGGATTGAAACGGATTCGGGTACTATCCATCAGAGTTTCTCTATTACTGAATCTGTTGATTATATAAATAATGTTTTTGCGGATTACATTCAATATTCCGGCAAGAATAGCTTTTCAGGACGTGCCGCAGAAGTTGGCCCAGGCGACAACAGTGGTGTTGCGTTACTGTTTCGAGATGCCGGTTGTGATCAAGTTGATCTTTTGGATCGTTTTTATTCCCGTAGAGATCCATCGCATGAGTTGGATATATATGCTTGTTTAGCTAGTCAGCATAATAATATCAAACAATTTATTCAAGTCGAGGGAGACGGGAAAAATGTTCTTTCCGGAGTTGATCGTTATTATGGAAATAACGCTTCTGCAGAGAGTTTTTTTCATTCCCGGCTTGGGCAATATGACGTCATATTCTCTCGAGCCGTCCTAGAGCATGTTCAAGATGTTGATGCAGCAATTGGCTGCATGTCTGATGGTTTAAGAAAGGGCGGGATTATGATGCATAAGATCGATTTGCGTGATCATGGTATGTTTTCCGATAGTTGGCATGAACTAAAGTGGCTTGCGGTTCCTTCGTTATTATGGAGATGGTTGTCTCGGCATAGCGGGGCACCAAATAGAACGCTGTTTCCCGAATATGTGCAGATTGCCAACAAATGTGGATTAGATGCCACTTTTCTGGTAACCCGGCTTGCAGGCGTAGGAGACATAGTCCCGCATCTATCTTGGGATAACATTCCCCAAAATCAGCGAGATCAAGCAGTTTCATTTGTTAGAAGCGTACGTTCGCATTTTTGCGCGCACTTCAAAAACTTTTCTGATAAAGATTTAGCTATTACTGGTTTATTCATGATAGCAAGGAAGATTTAGGTGATGGCAAAATTACCTCTGTATACCCGTGCTTATGAAATCGACTTGCTACGTTTTCTGGCGGCCCTGGCGGTTGTGTTATTCCACTACACTTTTCGTGGAGGGGCGGCGGATGATATGACCACTTTTTCAATACCGAGTCTGTCGCCAGTGACCAAGTACGGGTTTTTGGGTGTTCACTTGTTCTTCATCATCAGCGGTTTTGTGATTCTTATGACCGCGCAACACGGTTGTCTCCGGCGATTTGTTATTTCGCGAGTAACACGGCTTTATCCGGCTTTCTGGTGCTGTTGCACCTTAACGGCTGCGGTAATTTGGATTGCAGCAGATCCACGCTATACCGTCGATTTCGGTCAATGGTTGGTCAATTTGACTATGATGAACGGCTATATGGGTGTGCCTTCAGTGGATGGAGTGTACTGGTCGTTATTTATTGAGCTCAAATTTTATCTATTGGTAATGATCCTGCTATTTTTTGGACGGATCGGCAAAATTGAAAAATATCTTTGGTTCTGGCTAATTGCAGCATTGCTATTACGGTTACGCCCACTGCCTTATTTTTATTCCCTTCTTATTCCACAATATGCCCCGTATTTTGTCGCAGGCGCCACGTTTTATCTGATTTTTCGGGATGGTTGGCACATACGTAAGCTACTGCTGATTACATTAAGTTTTATGTCATCCCTGCTGATGGCTCATGATGAATGGGTAAATATGCAGACATATTATGCTCCCGTATCTTTTGACTACCTGATTATAACTTGGTCGATTGCAAGTTTTTTCCTGATTTTTCTGCTTATTGCCTTAGGTCTGATGCACCGTTTTTCATGTTCATTTTTTGTTTATCTTGGCGTTTTCACTTATCCGTTATATCTGATCCACCAGAACATCGGTTATATCCTGCTTAACCGCTTTGCAGGAGAAGGGCAGCCACCCTTGCTGCTGCTTTTAGAAGTGCTTATTTTCATGTTGGCGATAGCATTTGTGGTGCATCGAAGCATTGAGTGTCGCTATGCCAAGGCACTTGGAAATGTACTTGAGAACTTGTTTGCAAGGGCGGCTTGGAGGTGAAAGAGATGGGTGAACAACCAATGCGCATTGTTTTTGTCATCCATGGTTTGACCCGTGGCGGTGCGGAAGCGCAACTGGTATACCTTACACGGGAGTTGGCACAACGCGGTCATGCGGTAGCTATCTATCTTCTTAACGGGGACTTGGATCGTTTGCCGGAATTGGAAGGCAGTGGTGTGCACATTGAAGTCGATCGTAAACGTATGAAGCTTGATCCTTGGTTGCTGTTGCGATTGGCGCGTTACATCCGGAAATTTCGCGCCGATGTGGTGCAGGGTTTTCTTTATGACGGCAACTTTTACGGACGTTTGGCAGCGAGCATGGTCGGCGTACCGGCTTTCGATTCCGAACGCAACGATAACTATCAGTTCAATCACTTTCAAAAGCTGGGCGATTTGTTTACCCGTCATCTCACGCAAGGCGTTGTGGCAAACAGCCACTCTGGCGCGCGTTTTGCCCAGGGCCTTTATCGTTTCCCGGAAAAGCGGGTGCATGTAGTGTGGAACGGTATTCCTATACAAGCTGTCGATACGTGCGTCGCGACGAGTTATGGCGATTACAGGAAGGTTTTTTTTAATCGAAGCGATGCGCGTATCGCCGTATTGGTGGGCAATATCAAACCTCAGAAAGATTATGAGTTAGCGCTGGATGTTGCCAATGAATTGCTTTCGCGTGACGAACATTGGCACGTGTTATTGGTTGGTGACGATATTCGCGGCACTGAATCGTATAAGCAAGCAATTTTGCAACGCTACCAAAGCCACCCATACAAAAATCGCATCGTTTTTGCCGGACGGCGTACTGATGTGCCGGAGATTGTTAGTCAATGCGAGGTATTGTTTTCCACATCCTTGTACGAAGGATTTCCCAACGTGGTGTTGGAGGCGATGGTGGTGGGAACGCCTGTAGTCAGCACAGAATACTCTGATATCAGCATGATATTGCCAAAAGTTTGGCAAGTGGTAAGACAGCGCGATGCAGTCTTAGTGGCTGATGCCATTCAGTACGCAGCGCAACTGCGGACTTCTTTGGCAGCTATTCAGCGCAGTTGGGTAGAGGAAAATGCAAGCGTAGCCATGTCCACGAACCGATTATTGGAAGTTTATCGGCAGCAGGGTATTCGGTGTGCCGATATGTGTAAACAGGAGCAAGATTTATCATGAATATCAAGCCGGGTATCTGCTTTGTCGCTCCTAATATTTATCCGGTTCTTGCCCGCGACAGCAATGTCAAAATGGTAGGCGGGGCGGAGGTACAGCAGAGCATATTGGCGCGAGCTTTTGCTGCGACAGGATATCGCGTTACGGTGGCTTGCATGGATGTTGGCCAGCCGGAAGGTGTTGATGTAGATGGGGTAACCGTTCATAACACCTATCGTCCTAGGTCTGGCTTACCGATTTTGCGCTTTTTTCATCCTCACATCAGCTTAACTTGGCGTGCGTTAGCAAGAGCCGATGCAGATATTTATTATCAACGTGGCTGTGGGATGTTAACGGGCATCGTTGCGGCATTTTGCCGGTTGCACCGGAGGCAGTTTGTGTTTGCCGGAGCGCATGATCATGATTTTCAAGATGAATTACCCCTACTTGTTAAAAATAGGGATCGGATTATCTATCGTTGGGGACTGGCATATGCACACGCGGTGGTGGTACAAAATCATCTACAAATGCATGCGGCGCAGGCATGGTGTCAAAATTTGCTTGCTGTTAGCAGTTGTTATCAACCGGCACCTGAAGCAACCCTTTCCCAACAAGGCTATGTTTTGTGGGTTGCTCGTTTTTGTTCATGGAAGCGACCGGAAATTTTTATCGAGGTGGCTCGTCGCCTCCCGCAATTTCATTTTCGTATGGTTGGCGGGTTTGGCTCGGAACCAGGAGAGGCGGACTTTTTCGAAAATATGACGCAGTTAGCGGCAACCGTGCCTAATTTGGAACTGGTTGGTTTTGTGCCTCATGCCGAAGTGGAGCGGGAATTTGACGGTGCCCGGATTTTTGTCAATACATCTGAAGCGGAGGGCTTTCCCAACACTTTTTTGCAGGCTTGGGCTCGAGGTATGCCGACCGTAAGTTTTGTACAACCCGCTTTGGATAAAGATGGCAAGGCTATTGGTAAGGCGGTACAGAACACTGATGCGTTGGTACAAACAGTGAGCGAGTTGATGGTGGATGACAAGGTATGGCATCAGGAAGGTAGGCGTTGCCAACAGTATTTTGAACAACACCATTCGGTGCAGCAGGCTTTTGATGCTTATGCCGTTCTTTTTGCGCAGTTAATGGAAGGAAGAAAACAGTGACTACTGATAAACCTCATATTTGCTTTGTTGCACCGCATATCTATCCGTTGTTGATTGAGGACAAATCGCAGCAGTTCGTCGGTGGTGCGGAAGTGCAGCAAGCGTTTATTATCCGTGGTCTACGAGATGCCGGTTATCGCGTTTCCGCGGCATGCTTTGATTTTGGGCAAGATGATGATACGGAGGTTGAAGGTATTCGTATTCACAAAATCGACCTGACAGGCCGACGCATTCCTATTATTCGTAATGTCTACCCGGATATGACAAGTGTTTGGGATGCCATGCGCAGGGCGGATGCGGATATTTATTATCAGCGTTGTGCAGGAGCTTATACAGGGGTAGTGGCTGCGTTTAGCCGCTGGCACGGACGAAAGTTTATTTACTCGGGTGCATGCGATAAGGATTTTATTCCGCATGACAAGATTCTTGTAGAGCTTTGGCGGGATCGACGGCTGTTCGATCTTGGATTGCGTTGGGCAGATGCCATTGTGGCGCAGAATTCCTTTCAAGTTGAGGCTTGCCGCCAATGGCACCGACGCGAAGCGAACCTTATTTTAAATGGTTATCCTCCTCCACTGGGGGCTAAGGCGAGTAGCGATGGCGTAGTACTCTGGGTTTCGGTGATGCGTCATATGAAGCGGCCGGACGTGTTGCTCGATCTTGCCGAACGATTGCCCCATATTCGATTTCGTATGATCGGAGGCCGCTCGACGACTGGCCTTGAGAATGAGTACTTCGACCATATCGAAGCGCGGGCGCAGACATTGCCCAATGTCGAGTTCTTCGGATTCGTGCCCTATGCAGAGGTAGAAAAATATTACGACGATGCCCGCCTGTTTGTTAGTACTTCGGAATTTGAAGGATTTCCTAACACCTTCCTGCAATGCTGGGCACGCGGAGTACCGACAGTTTCTTTTGTCGATTGCGGTGCGCGTGAAGGCGGTCATCCGTTGGGTGCGGTGGTTTCGAATCTGGACGAAATGGCTACAGAAGTAGGCCGTTACTGGTGCGATGATGTTTGTTGGGTCTCAGAAGGTGAACGCGCACGACGTTATTTTTCTGCCAACCATTCAGCCTATGTTGTGATCAGCCAATATTGCTCTTTGCTAGATAAACTGATGCCTGGAGGCATCTGAGATATGGCTTTCCGTCGAGCTTTGGGGTGGGGAACGATGCAGTCTTTGCTCCGCATGGCGTTGGGAATGATTAGTGTCAAGATTACGGCATCTTATTTGGGGCCATCGGGCGTTGCACTAATTGCGCAGCTTACTAATTTATTGTCCCTAGTCGCTGCACTGGTCACTAATGGCGTAGATACTGCCGTTACTCGGTTTACCGCCGAGCATCAAGACGAACCAGAGAAGGTTATGCGGGTCTTTTCTTCCGGGCTTCGACTTTCATTAGTCATTTCTATTTTATTGTCATTAGTTTTTGTATTGTTAGATCAAGAGCTTGCTCAATGGTTATTTCGTGATGCGAAGTTAGCTTGGATAATTCAATTACTTGCTATTGCTACACCATTCATAGTTATAGCTCCTCTTTTAACAGGTTTTTTTACAGGACTAAAGGAATTTACGACAACATCAGAGATAACAATGGTTTCGAGTTTAATGAGTTTCGCGTTGTTTGTCTTGATGACTATTAAATACGGAGTTGCTGGCGGCATGGCCGCCATAATAATTGGAAGTGGCATAGTCTTTTTTGTCGCGTTACCTTGGGGCATAGCTAAAAGATTTTTTTCTAAATGGCATTTTATTGCGAAACCTAACAAAAAGATTGTTTTGCGAATACTGCGTTTTTTTCCGCTCGCAGTTGCAAGAGGTTCGGTATTACCTTTGGTACTTTTTTTTATACGCGACGACATAATTGACTTATACGGGATAGAGGTAGCCGGATATTGGCAGGCTGTTTGGAGAGTTTCTGAAGTATACCTGGCAGTATTAAGTTCAACTTTGTCCTTGTATTTTATGGCACATATTTCTTCAATTAGTGAGCCTCTGATGCTTGCGCGTGAAATTAGATCCACAGCGGCGAAAATGTTTTTATTAACAGCGATTCTTGCATTAGGTATTTATGTATTGCGTAATTTTATAGTGTTGGGACTCTACACGCCAGAATTCCGTCCTATGCTGAATTTATTCGCTTATCAGTTGTTAGGCGATGTGATGTGGATGACTGTCCGGTGCTTAAGCATGGTGCTTGTTTCGAAGGACTTGCATCGTTGGTATGTTGCTTTGGAGATCATTATTCCGGTTTTATTTCTGGCTGGAGTAAAGCTGCGCTTAGAAAGTGTAGGCGTTACAGCTGTTCCAATAGCTTATGCAGCAGCTTATTCAATAAACCTGCTTTTGGATATATTTGCACTTAGGCGGTTGATTTTCACTGATAAATATAAGGCCATATTGATTGCGCCCATCGTACTCAGAAAACCTTCAGTTTACGGTGCGTTAAAATTGTTCAAGCTAATGAACAATAACTCATTATTTTTAAGAATTAGACGTCCTTTCGCTCAGATGGGAGTAAAAATATGGCATTAATTCAATCATCTTTTCGAAACAGCGATAGTTCGGTTTTTTTCATAGCTGGGTTGCCCGGTATTTTGTTCGCAGTGTTAGTCGGAGCCGGTGTCGCAATTCTCGACTATAAACTGACTATTATTCTTTTTCTGGCAATTATCTTGATAACTCTGATTATGCGCGATTACCGGGTCGGTGTTGTGTTGCTTGCTATTGTGTTGCCTGTTTCTAACGCGCCTATTTTGCAATATAACTTTTTCGCTTATCTGTCTTTGGCAGCATTGCTATCTTTTAGCTTAAACCGGCTATCTGGCAAGCAAAAATTAATTTGGTTACCCAGCTGGTTGTGGGTGTTTTACTTAGTGCCTGTATCATTTGCAGCGCTGATTGGAATTCCTCATCTAAGTGAAGTGCCTAGCTATATGTTGGTAACTGAGGCTTTTAATTCTACGACTCCACTAACATATATCAAAAATTCGCTGATTTATCCGTTGCTGATAGTGGTATGGATGTGGTTGCTGATACATGCGGTGCGGGACAGTGAACGTCCTGAACGCTTTGTTGGTGTCTTGGCTTTTGCTGCGGTGCTGCCTGCCGCTCTAACCGTGGTTGTTGCGGCAACATCGGGACTTTCTTTGCAATTTCTAGCGAGTGGTTCAATGGAATCGAGGCGTTATTTGGAAGTAATTGGTTTTCACACTAATGAAATGGGGATTCTTCTTGCCTCCGCGTTTGGACCATTAATTTTTTCCGCACCCAATGCACGCACGGGGATAGGGCGCTTGGCATTGTGGGGTGCGTTAGCAATAGTGGCACTGGGAATACTGTTGACTTTTTCACGAGGGGCATTTGTAGCTGCGAGCGTTTCCGTGTTGTTTTTCTTGTTACGGGCCAAAGGCAGTAGATTGGTCAAATGGTTCATAGTGCTGATAATTATATTGATGCTTGCTGTGCTTGGTAGTGCATTGCTTACGCGGATGAGTGAAGGCTGGAGTGGCAGTGCGTCATCGTTTTCGCGTGGTTCAGCTGTTACCGCAGGACGTACGGATATTTGGCTGGCACTTTGGCCTGAAGTTGAAAAGCATCCGCTTATGGGGGGAGGAATAGGCTCTACTGCGTGGTCTGCTGCGGCACATATCCAGAGTTTTCCCTCACACCCGCATAATCTTTATTTGTTAATTTTGATGGATACGGGGTTAATTGGATTAACTCTACTGCTGGTTTTTTATTGGCGTTTTGCAAAAACATTAACAATGGCCGTTTCAGAAGACTTAACGAATCAGCCGCCGCCATTGATTAGCGCTTATTTACAGGGCGCTTATGCAGCGTTGCTTGGTTATTTGCTTGAGGCATTATCAAACGGCAACTACATGCCGATTCCTGGAAATACACTGCTTTGGGCAAGCTTGGGCTTGGGTTTGGCTTATACACTTAAACTTAAAAGGGCTAAGTGACCGATGATTCGGGCTATTTGCTCGAATTACAGAGGTCATGATTTTTTTATAATTGGTGAAATTATCATGTCATCAATTGAGACAGTAATTAATAAATAAATGGAACAACAATGATCGCAATAGTTTACCCTCAATTCTATGACGTTCACGGCATTCCTCGATACTTGGATTCTTTTCTTTCCAATTTGCCGGAAGATCACCCACCTATTTACCTGATTATCAGTGACGAGCATCGTGTTGAACGGCATTATCCGGGAGTGGTGGAATTCATACATTTTCCCTACGATCACAGCCGACTCAGTCTTTTTTTCTGGAGTTTAAAAGCACGCAAAAAGCTGATTAGTCTCTATGACGAAGGCAAGATCCAATGGGTTAACCTGCATTTTCCGCCGCTGATTCCCGGCTTGTTCCTGCCACGGCATATTCCGGTCGTATTGACCGCGCATACCACGTACCTTGGCATGTCGGGACGGTTTTACAAGACACGGCATTTCGTGAGCCAGTGGAGTGGATTGTCGCTTGCCATTAAGTCGTGGATGGAACACCGGATTTTCGGCTTGACCAGTAAGGTGATTACCCTGACAGAGCAGGGTAGGCAAGAGGTTCTTGCATATGGTTTCAAGGGCTCGGTGACGGTGATTCCGAACGGTGCCGATGTGAAGTTATTCGTCCGCAATGATGTCATTGAAAAAGATATTGATGTGCTGTTTTGCGGACGCATCGAGTTGCGTAAGGGCAGTCGGCCGATGGTGGAACTATGCCGCCGATTGATCGCAGCAAAGCCGGATATACGCATCGCTATCGTTGGGTATGGCGATGACGAGGTATGGGTTAAGGCTGCTCTGGCGAGTTACGGGCAGAATGTGCAGATGGCCGGAAAAATTCCATTTTCGGAAATGCTCGGGTACTACAGCCGTAGTCGTGTTTATGCCTCAACTTCCTACTACGAAGGGTTACCCGGAACATGCTTGGAGGCGATGGCGACGCAGCTACCTGTGGTTGTTTGGGATTTCCTGTTTTATCGCGGCTTGGTAGTCGAGGGTCAGACGGGTTCGTTGGCGGCACCCAACGATTTTGTTGTGATGACGGACAAGGTGTTGGAACTTTTGGCTAATCCTCAACTGGCGACTGAAATGGGCAAGAATGGACGTGCATTGCTCGAATCGGATTATAGCTGGGCGAAGCTGGCCCCCGAAGTGTTAGGTGTCTTCGCCAACGCTGGATGAAAAATAAATTGATCAATCGGCTAAGGTGGGACAAGGATTGCAGATGAATACAGTAAGACAGAAAGACTCAAACGGGAGTAGCGTGTCGTTTCGCTGCAAGTGAAAGGTTATCCTCTTAAACTTGATAGGCAAGAGGATTCAATATAACGAGGTATTTATGGACATTATAGGATGGTTGAAACCAAAAGTTATGCATATCAGCAGGCACAAAAAACTAGAACATTTTTATTCACTAGCAAAGAATGGAAAAATATTGGATGCGGGCGTATCTGATGCAATCAGGGTAGCTGGCGAAAATATGTTTCTGGAAACGTTTCGTTTTTCAGATGATTGCTACACAGGTCTTGGGGTAGAGAATCTTACGGCACTTCAAGCACAGCATCCAGGAAAAAAACTTATTACTTATCTGGGAGACTATTTTCCATTTGAAGATAAGGAATTTGACTGGGTCTTTAGCAATGCAGTTATCGAGCATGTAGGTGATGATGCAGCACAACTTAGGTTTGTGAACGAAATGTTGCGGGTGGGTAAGAATGTTTTCTTTACTACTCCAAATAAGTTCTTTCCTGTTGAGAGCCATACCAATGTCCTATTTTTACACTGGCTACCAGGAAAAATTTTTTATGATTGGTGCGCAAAAAACAAGCCTTACTGGAATCGTAAAAATTTGTATTTATTAAGCCGATTGCGACTCGATCGTATTATGAAACAAAGCGCGGCTAAGCAGTATGCGATTGTTAGTAATCGACTTCTTGGCTGGCCAATGACTTATACCATTATTTGTAGTAGTTGATAGGATCTGAAATGAATCGACCAATTCGCGTAATGATGATGGGTTTGCGAGGATTCCCCTATGTGCAGGGCGGCGTGGAAACGCATGCCGAACATTTATGCCCGTTGCTGGTCGAGATGGGTTGCGATGTGACCGTGCTAGTGCGGTCGCCTTACCAGCCAACCGAGATCGGGCCGGAGTGGAAGGGGGTGAAGTTCATCTCCCTGTGGGCTCCCAAATCAAAGGGGTTGGAAGCTTTCCTGCACAGCTTTTTGGGTGTGTTGTATGCTGTCTACAAGCGCCCTGATATCCTGCACATCCAAGGTATCGGCCCTGCCATTATGACGTTGCCTGCCAGATTATTCGGGCTGAAGGTGGTGGTCACATACCATAGCCCGAATTATGACCATCAAAAGTGGGGGGCGTTTGCTCGCTTCGTTCTTCAACTGGGCGAGCGCTGGGGAATGCGTTGGTCAAATGGGCGTATTGTGATTTCGAAAGTTTTTGCTGATCTGGTTCGTAGCAAACATGGTGTGGAGTCGGCATTGATCCCAAATGGCGTTGTTCTTCCGAAGCTACCGAATTCGATCGGTGCGCTTGAGACATTCGGCCTGAAACCCGGCTGCTATGTGTTACTGGTTGGTCGGCTGGTTCCAGAAAAGCGCCATTTGGATTTGATAGCGGCATTCAAGCTGGCTAATTTGCCAGACTGGAAGCTAGTGCTTGTGGGTAGCGCAGATCATCCTGACAGTTATCAGCGTGAAGTGATGAAAAAAGCTGCCGAAGCAGGCGTTGTTATGACCGGCTTCCAGCGCGGGTTGGCATTGCAAGAGCTTTATGCACATGCTGGTCTTTTTGTACTACCTTCATCTCACGAGGGGTTGCCTATCGCATTGTTGGAGGCATTGAGCTATGGGCTACCGGTGCTAGCAAGCGACATCCCGGCAAATCTGGAGGTAGGTTTGTCAGTAGAGCATTATTTCCCTCTGGGGGGTATCAATGTGCTTGCCGATCGAATCAGGCTTAAAGGCCTAGCTCCTGTTGTATGCGAGAGTAGGCGAGGGTGGGTGACTCAGCGTTATGACTGGCGCGATATAGCTGAGAAAACAGTAGGCCTTTACGTCAGCTGCTTCGTTGGAAACCGGTTATAAGACTATTGAGTGGTACCGATTGATATAAATTTAGCTATGAGTTGAGTCAAAATCCAAATATCACGGAGTAAAATGGAATAATGAAAATTATGTTGAACTATAAGAGTTTTCTATATATTGCGGCAGTATGCTGGCTGTTTTTTTCTTTTTCTGTTTTCTTTTTTATTGCTAACGACAAAATTATACTGTTAGGAAAGGAAGACGGCTTTTTTGAAACGGCTGGTGCTATTTTTTTTCTCCTATCGGCTATATTGTTCTTTTCGTTATCCTTAAAAAATGGAGAGCCTAATATTTATAAAAGAGTTTTTTTTATTTTATTAGGCTGCGCTTTTCTCTTTGCTTTTTTTGAGGAAATTAGCTGGGGGCAACGAATTTTTAATTTAACAACGCCTCAGTTACTTCAAGAAATTAATGTTCAAAAAGAAATTAACTTGCATAATTTAGAGATATTTCATGGGATTACTAAAGATGGAAAGAGAAAGTCATTTTGGGCGTTAATACTAAATATGGATAGAATTTTTTCTATATTTTGGTTTACCTATTGTTGTTTGTTACCACTTCTGTATAAATTTAATTTTAAAATAAAAATAACGCTAGAGAGAATTAGTTTTCCAATTGTACCAATATTTATTGGATTATCTTTTTTTATTAATTACCTTTTTTCAAAGATTATTAAATTTTATATCAATCCTCTATTATTCGAATCTGTTGATGAAATCAAAGAGTCAAATTTCGCTTTTCTTTTTTTTATAGTAAGTGTTTTTTTTATTAAAAATAAATCACAATTGTCAGCGCCATCAGAGTCCTATATTGACAATATGAATTAAAATCAGCCCTACAGTTGCGATAACCGTATCTTAGTTTTTAATTAATACTTTAAAGTTTAAGGAAAATAGAAATTACAATATTCGGAAGTGGAAATGTAGGATTGATGACAGGTGCCTATTTAGTGGAAGTCGGCAATGATGTTGTCTGCGTTGATATTGATGAGTCAAATGTTGCAAGCTGCAACAGGACATTATCTCGATATATGAGTCGGGTTTGACGTCATGGTTAAGGAAAATCAATCGGAAGGTCGCTTGAGACTTACGAACGATATTGAGGAGGCCATCGATCATGGCGTGTTCCAATTCATCGCCGTTGGTACGCCGCCGGAAGATGACGGCTTAGCTGATTTGCAGTACGTGCGTTGAAATGTTGTAAACATAGCACCGTGTAGCGAAGGTGTTTAGTCAACTAAATAAAAGGAACTACATTGCGTTATCGCCCAGAAATAGACGGCTTGAGAGCTATTGCTGTTATTCCGGTAATATTATTTCACGCTGGCTTTGAAATATTCAGTGGTGGCTTTGTTGGCGTAGATATCTTCTTCGTCATAAGTGGATACCTCATCACCAGCATTATCTTATTTGAGATGAATGAAGGAAAGTTCAGTATTCTGAGCTTCTATGAACGCAGAGCAAGACGAATACTCCCAGCGTTGTTTGTTGTGTTGTTCGTTTGCTTGCCATTTGCTTGGCTATGGTTGCTACCTGCAGATATGAAGAGTTTTTCGCAAAGCTTAGTTGCTGTTTCTGCTTTTGCTTCAAATATTTTATTTTGGCGCACAAGTGGCTACTTCGATTCGGCTTCTGAGTTAAAGCCTCTGCTACATACGTGGAGTTTGGCCGTAGAAGAGCAATACTATTTGTTATTTCCAGCCTTTCTAATGTTTACTTGGCGTTTAGGAAAGTACTGGATTTCAGCTACGCTTACTGCTGCAGCAATCTTAAGCTTGGCTGCCGCACAACTGCTGGTGAGTACAAAACAAGCAGAAACTTTTTATTTGCTGCCGACCCGTGGTTGGGAGCTGTTGATTGGAGCCTTTGTAGCTTTTTATTTTTCAAATAACGTCAAGCCAAACATTAATAATACAGCAAGCCAACTTGGAGGTGTGATTGGTTTGCTACTAATAATTTACGCAATCTTTGCGTTTGATAAGCAAACACCATTCCCAAGTTTATATGCTCTTGTTCCAACTGTCGGCGCCGCACTGATAATTTTATTTGCTTCACATCAAACGGCAGTTGGTAAGTTCCTTGGTAGTAAGCTTTTTGTTGGAGTTGGAGTTATTAGCTACAGCGCATATCTGTGGCATCAGCCCTTGTTCGCTTTTGCTAAGCATATAAGTCTAGACGAGCCAAGCAAGTTGTTATTGGCAGCATTAGCAGTAGCTGCTGTTGCGCTTGCTTATTTTAGTTGGAAGTATATTGAGGCACCGTTTAGAAATAAGAATAGGTTTAGCCGTAGTCATATCTTTAAATTGGGTACTTTCGGTAGTTTGTTTTTTGTAGTATTTGGGTTAGCTGGGCATTTTAGTAATGGATTTACTTTTCCCTATCGCTACAGTTTGTCTGACCAATCTTTGGTTGAGGTTAACCTTCCAGGTTCAGCTGAATATGTGTCAAAGAGGTTTACTGAGTTTTCATTAAAGTCTTTTGAGGATTCGGATGGCAGAAAAAAAATACTCATTATTGGCGATAGCTATGCTGAAGACTTGGTGAATGCTTTATTTGAGGTAGGGGTAATCGAATATATACAGATTTCAACACGTCACATTAGTAAGCTTTGTGGTAACTTGTTTATTCCGAGGCATGATTTTTCAAAAAATATAGCACCTGAAGATGTTAAATATTGTGAGGATAAGGGGATTTACGAGGACAAGTCGCTTCGCAATAAAATGCTTGAAGCCGATGAAGTTTGGTTTGCGAGTTCTTGGCAGTACTGGCAAGCACAGCTTATTTCAACAAGCATCAGGAATGTAAAGGATTTTGCAAATAAACCACTAAGAGTTTTTGGACGAAAAAACTTCGGTGAGTTTAAGTTGCGCAAACTGCTGTTAATGAATGAAACCACCCGATATGCTTTTAGAAATGAAGTGCCAGAATTTCAAATCGAAGTTAATGAGCTAATGAAGGAAAGTTTGGATGATAATGTTTTTATTGATGTTCAACGTATTTTGTGTGGTGACAATAAGCATACTTGTTCATTATTTACGAAAGAGGGCTTTCTTATTACATTTGATGGCACTCATCTCACTGATAAGGGGGCGAAGTATTATGGCGATAAGTTGCTGAGAGAAGTAGCTATACTAAACTAGTCATATACTTTATGACGCCTCAAAAGTCGGCATTCATGAGGATGATCTTGCCCGGATTTTACGGACACCCTGACCTTTTAGCTTCAAACGTTTCTGGGCTGACATAGCCCCATTTGAAGTGAAGCCGTTTGCGATTGTAATACATCGGTCTAAATGCACAATGCCAGTATCAAAGCCTCACAAACCAAAGCGGCTGTCATAAGCTCACCGGTAGCTCAACCAATCGTCTTGCGGAAATAAAGCTTAAATAGTGTTGCGACAATTTGGATGCAACGTTGATCTTCAGTTAAGCCCTGCCCACCGGCAATCCCTTGCCATCTTGTAACGTCAACTTCATGACGAAAACCAAATTAAAATTAAAGCGCATTACATTGCAGATTAAGCATGGACTGGGTAATGGTTGCGACAATTTGGATGCAACGCTGATCTTCGGTTAAGCCGTCCATCGGCAATCTTTTGCCACCTTGTGGCGTCAACTTTATGACGAAAACCAAATTAATATCTATTTAACACGTTGATTATTTTGTTTTTTAAAAATATGGCACGTATTTAGCTCTGTTCTGCCCGAGTAATATAGAAATAATTGCGTATAGATCGATGGGGTTAGCTTCAGTATTTTTTTATCTCTAGATTTAGATGTGCGGAAACGAAGGGTTGTTCACGGTTTTTGTTGGTTTGTCAAATTACACTTTAACCGAAATCTATGGAAATTTTTTCCCGATAAAGATGGATGGCGTTTCACGCTTTTTGTTATTTCTCCATATAACTCAATGCTATATAAAAAAAATAGACATCGAATGTCTTATAAATTAATGGTCTTTGTATTAGAGGTAATATTGTGTATAAATCAACTAAATTGAAATGTGTTTTTTCAGCCTTACCCTGCTCTTCAGAAGCAGCGCTAAGCTTGTCACAGAAACCCGGATCAGCCATGAATGTTTTAAGCTTGGACTTACAAGCCTCAAATATTCAAGACAATCAGGGCATCAAATCAGCTCCGAATCATTTCTCCAGGATTGTTCCCCAG
>JANYKK010000201.1 GCA_025361585.1 Methylobacter sp.
GCGACCGGTTGGTCGCCCTTGTTCAGATTTACGAAGGACATAGGCGACCAACCGGTCGCCCCTACATGATTTATTAAAGAGACATCTCATGGAAAATCTCGTTTCACTCTGGCATAGCACCGGCATATACAATTTTACCGCCGGTCAGGCCTTTATGATGGTGGTCGGCTTTTTGCTGCTATTCTTGGCTATTAAAAAAGGCTTTGAACCCTTGCTGTTGCTGCCGATAGGCTTTGGAGCCGTACTCAGCAACATCCCGGTTGCCGGTATCGCCGATGAAGGCGGCATTTTGTATTACCTGTATTACGGTATTAAAACCGGCCTGTTTCCGTTAATTATTTTTATGGGCGTAGGGGCGATGACCGATTTTGGCCCGATGCTGGCTAACCCTAAAACCTTGTTGCTGGGCGCTGCGGCGCAATTCGGCATCTTCGCCTCGCTGCTGGGCGCGTTGGCGCTGAACGTCATACCGGGGTTGGAATTTAGCTTAAGAGATGCCGCCGCCATCGGCATTATCGGCGGTGCCGACGGCCCAACCGCCATTTATGTCGCCTCGAAACTGTCGCCTGACTTGTTGGGGGCTATTGCCGTCGCAGCATACTCCTACATGGCTTTAGTGCCGCTGATACAGCCGCCGATCATGCGCGCCTTGACTACAGAGGATGAACGCAAAATCGAGATGCAGCAGCTGCGCGTCGTGGGCAAGACTGAAAAAATCATCTTCCCGTTAATGTTGCTGCTTATCTGTATCTTACTGTTACCCTCAGCCGCACCTTTAATCGGCATGTTCGCACTGGGCAACCTGATGAACTCTTGCGGCGTGGTTGAGCGTTTAAGCCAAACTGCACAAAACGAACTAATCAACATCGTTACTATTTTCTTAGGGCTTGCGGTAGGCTCAAAACTGAGCGCCGAAGCTTTTTTGCAAATCAAAACATTGGGTATCTTAGGCTTAGGCGCGATAGCTTTCAGTATCGGCACAGCGGCCGGCGTGATTATGGCGAAGATCATGAATAAATTCAGCAGCACCCCGATTAACCCGCTGATCGGCGCCGCTGGCGTTTCCGCAGTGCCAATGGCGGCGCGGGTAGCCAATAAACTGGGATTGGAGAGCAACCCGCATAACTTCCTGCTAATGCATGCCATGGGGCCTAATGTTGCCGGGGTAATTGGTTCTGCGGTGGCGGCTGGGGTTTTATTGAGCTTGGTTAAGTAATCGCTGCAACAATAGCCGTTGATTTGAATTGTTGTTAATGAAAGCAGGCGACCCGACCGGTCGCCTCGCTTTATCTGTCACTTATAGGCCATAAGCCTCAAGCCACTCCTGTCTTTCGCTTACCATCCCAAAATTGCGATTTTTTTACCGCATCGATGGCATTATTCATTCCCTGTTCCGCGCCGGTTTTTAACTGGCCTACCAATCCCTTCAGCAATGCTTCTGCATTAGCACCCAGTCCCTTTCCGATGTCGGGTAAAGCCTCTACTTTGTGCAGAACCGGCTCTTCTACCCACACTTGAAAAATAACCTTAGCCTGGGTTGGCAAGGCCCGTGTAAACACAACGATTTTGTCGCACCACACTTTGCCCGGATAAATGATCTCATGCTCGACGATATCCCGGCCGCTTCTTATGTTTTCGTGAATCAAATTGTTTTTCTTGCTGATCAAATCTTTGGCTTCATGAACAATGCCATGAATGACTTCAATCTGTTGTTCGATTTGCGCTAAAGTAGGATTGATGATTTTTTCATCAATGCCAATCAGAATTTGCCCCCTACACTGTTGAATGTTATGTATCGCTTTCTCCAACAATGATTGTTCGGCGTAAGCCAGTTTCGATTCCAATTCATGTATTTTTAAATCACGCTCAGTTAATTTTTTCTTCAGCATAAGGATAGTTTTCTTACTTGCCGCCAGCTGCTCGGAAAGCTTAGCTACCATTGCTTCCATCTGAGTTAATTTGGATAACTTACTCGTTTTGACGCCACTATCAGATACCATGCCCATCCCCCTCTTGCGTAATTGTTTATATTTATTATTATTTTTTGCTTTCAAACTGGATCATAAATAACAAACTAGCGCCTTAAAGTCAATAAAACAGGCCAAAATTGCTTGCGCCTAAACCTGTACCGGTTCTTTCTGATAGCTCAGGGACGGCACAATGAGTAGCTGCCGCACTTTTGCGGCTTATTGCGTTTCCTGCTCTATTTTTTGACGCTGTAGTTCCGCCGCATCCTGCGTCGCTTGCTCGACCTGCTTAGCCTGCTCCAACGTTTTCAGTTGAGCATTGAACGGTCTAATGTCAGCCGCCTTATCCGGCTTATCGTCACCTTTGCCACAGCCAATGATAGAAACCAGTATCAGGATCATCGCCACTCTAATTATTAATTTCATCGTTGCTTCCTCAAAAACTAGATATCTACAATAAATCAGGCTCCGGGCAACTTACTCATTTCCGCAACCTTGTTGTAATCAACCCCGACACTGATCACAAAACTGCTGGCCTCTTCGATATTCATGGCTGACTTAATAACCTTGGATTTATCGACAATCACCGTAAAACCCGAGGTTGGGTTCGGCGATGTCGGAATAAACAGCACGTATTTATCTTCATGCCGGTTGGTCACGTAGGCCGTCATCCACATGTCATCTTTGGGATACTCGACATAAACCACTTCCTTCGCGATAGTCCGGTCATGGGAAGAAAACATATTGATGACTTTTTTAAGCACCCTGTACAACGTATTGATTAATGGAATCCGCTCGATCACATGATCAAATGCGGCAATGACCCAGGAGCGACCCTCTTGAACCAATTTACGTCCAATGTAAACCAGAATCATAAAACTGACCGCGAATACCAAGCTCGTATAAAGATAACTGTCCGCATAGCCGTAAACCAGTTGAAACAAATCGGAAACCCGGTCTTTTACAAAAATCATAATCTGCAAGATAACCACAATTGGAATAACCGCAAGAATGCCAATCAGAAAATAATTCAATAGTTTTTTAATCAACTCGTTCATGTTTTTCTCCAGTTTTATAAGGATTTCATGATTAATAAGACGCCTGACGCGAACAAAAACATTGCAAAAATCTTGCTGTATTTTTCATTATCGATCCCGTTATAAAGCATTTCCTCGGTCAATAAAAACATCACTACAGCGACCTGGATAAAGCTTATTTTGTCGGCAAACGACACCGTAAACTCACTGCCGATCAACAATAACGTTACCAGCTGACACGAAGCCACCGTTGCATAGCTTGCCGCAGCCGTCACCCGCGTTTTGTTTTTCGGGTAGTGCTTGCTGTAAATTATCACAGTCAACATCGAACCGCCTAAATTGCTGATACCATGAACCAGCCCCATCGCCATCAGGTAAATCCTTTCATATTTGACGACGGCTTGCAGTGCTTTATCAATAACCGTTGAAAAATTTTTTAACGCGACAAAAATCAGCAACGGGCCAATCACCAGGCTGATATTGATCTTGACCGAAGTCACCACCACTAAAAACAGCACCACCAACGGAATGCTGTAAATCAGCACATTCTTATAAAACGCGGTATCAACATCTTCATAGTGCCTTAAAAATTGTAAAGCGCTAATCGCGATAGAAACAGGCAGCAACACACCCAGTGCGTCGACAAACCCATAACCGAGTAAAAGCAATAGCGGCGTGCCGAATAATAGGACACCTACCCCAAAAATGGATTGAATAACGGATGTTGCAACAACCGTCAGTAAAATATCGACCGGCATGGCGCTCCTCATTTATTGTTGTTATTTTCAGCGTTTTATTATACCTGAGGGAGGAGGCTAGCGAATTTATGATTACAGCGGG
>JANYKK010000183.1 GCA_025361585.1 Methylobacter sp.
GCTTTCCTTTCACCTAATCCACTATTTACTATGTCGTCAAGTTCTCAGAGTCAATCCAAGCAACAAGTCGCCGTGTTGGCGTTAAGCGCAATCGGTGTCGTATTTGGCGATATTGGCACTAGTCCCTTATACGCGGTCAAGGAAATTTTCGGTAGCCATTTGCCGATTGATAAACTTCATGTGTTGGGCGTGCTATCGCTGATTTTTTGGGCTTTAACCTTGGTTGTGGCGATCAAATACGCGACTTATATTATGCGTGTTAACAACAAGGGTGAGGGCGGTATCATGGCGCTGATGACTTTTGCGCTGCAAAGCGCGAAGGATAATCCGAATAGAACGCGCTTTATCATCACCATCGGTCTGCTCGGCGCGGCTTTGTTTTACGGCGACGGTATTATCACTCCGGCAATTTCGGTATTAAGCGCGGTCGAAGGCTTGCAGATCATTGCGCCACCCTTAGCAAATTATGTGTTGCCGATTACCCTTGCGGTGCTTCTTGCTCTGTTTATTTTGCAAGCTAAAGGCACCGGAACCGTCGGAAAAATGTTCTCGCCGATCATGTGTATTTGGTTTGTGACTTTGGGCGGTCTTGGCGTCGCTAATATTAGCCACGCTCCCGGCGTATTGGCGGCGGTCAACCCTTATTACGCGATTCATTTATTGTTTGAATTAGGATGGAAAAGCTTTTTAATTATGGGTGCGGTGGTGTTGGCAATAACCGGCGCTGAAGCGCTTTATGCCGACATGGGGCATTTTGGGTTAAAACCCATCCGTTACGCTTGGTTCGGTTTTGTTTTTCCTGCCTTGTTGCTCAATTATTTTGGGCAAGGCGCGTTGTTGCTAGAACATCCTGAGGCGGTGAAAAATCCATTCTATTTGTTGGCGCCGACCTGGGCGATGTATCCGCTATTGTTTTTGGCGACATTGGCCTCGGTTATTGCCTCCCAAGCGGTCATATCCGGCGCATTCTCGGTCACTAGGCAAGCCATACAGCTGGGTTACTGCCCACGTATGAATATCTCGCATACGTCGGGACAGGAAGTGGGGCAGGTGTATATTCCTGCGGTCAATTGGTTGTTGATGGTTTGTGTATTTGTCGTGGTATTGAGCTTCCAGTCATCTTCTGCGCTGGCTTCGGCTTACGGCATTGCCGTTACCGGCACCATGATTGTCGATACTATTTTGGTGTTTATTGTCATTCAAAAGCTTTGGCAATGGAAACGGTCGGCTAGTATCACTTTTTTGATCACGTTTTTAACCGTCGATTTTTTGTTTCTTTCTTCTAACAGTTTAAAAATACCGACCGGAGGCTGGTTGCCTTTGGTTATCGGAGCTGTGCTGTTTTTGATGATGACGACATGGATTCAAGGCCGCGCGTTGCTGGCGGACTACCTGGATGAAAGACGGATGCTGTTTGAGGACTTGGAAGAGAAGATAATAAGCCATCAGCCAGTCACCGTTAAAGGTTCGGCTATTTATATGGCTAAAAGCCTGCATGGCGTACCTCAGGTGTTTTTGCACAATTTCGAGCATAACCACGTACTGCATGAACAAATTGTTGTGTTGACCATCGTCACGAAAGACGAACCTTACGTAGATGTGGCGCACCGAATCAAAATTCGGGCGTTTGGTAAGGACAGCAATTTTTACCGCGTTAAACTTTACTATGGTTTTCAGCAAAGTCCTGATGTGAGACAAGCTTTAGAGCAGTGCGTCCAGGAAGGATTAAACATTGATTACAAGCAGACCTCGTTTTTTATCGGTAGCGAACGACTGTCTTTTCGGAAAAAAAGCCCCATGCCTAAATGGCGCAGGCCCCTATTTCGGTTTTTATTCCACAATGCATCAAGCGCTATAGAGTTTTTCAAAATCCCCGTCGAGCGAGTTATTGAGCTGGGGATTCGTATCGAGCTTTAGCTTTTTGTGTTCTGGTCAATTTTCTAACGCGGAATCTTTGCTTAATTCGCTACTGCGTTCAAGTTTTCATCTTCGTACAAGCGTAGTTTTTTCCAGCCGGCAAACTTGCCGTCATAAAACTCAAGGTCGTTATCGATTGAGTGCTCGTAGCAACTTCTGAACAGCTTGGCGGTGCGAAACGCATGCAATTCATCGTCCGCCGTTACTTTGTCGACATTGCCGACCTGAAAGGTTTTATTTCTGGATTTACAATTGCTGACCCAGAAAACGGTATAGCAAAGATAACTTTTGTCTTTGCGATGATCATACTTGATAGTTCTGGACACGCCGGTAACGCCGGTGGTAGTTTTGTTTTTGGGTGGCTTAAGGAACCGGGTCTTGCTGCCTTTTAGAACGGTTAGCATTTGGTCGCGCCACGTAATGGCGGCTTTCAAAGACTTGCCTTTGTTGCCCCACAGTTTGTGGGAAAAATAACGACTGCTTTCTTTACCGCGTCTTACGATGCGGACTTGGTAGCCGAACACATCGGGTTCGGTAATATGTTTATCTTTTGCCATGATAGATCCCCATCAAATGAATTAACTACATGAATTAACAGCTAAGTTAGGGCGACGCAGTTTTAAGAAGTCCCGGATTAGAGCAATTCCCTGACAGTATTGTAAGTCATTAATGACAAATTATGGCTCAAATTAAAATTAAAGCAAGCTAAAAAATAACAACACTTTCCAATTCCCGACTAAGCTAGTGTACAATTCCAGCCATCCACTGCTTTCAGTGGCGTACATTTAGTTAACAGTCTTTTGTTTTTTCACTTTCATTTGGAGATAATCAATGAGCGTATTAGTAGGTAAACAAGCACCTGATTTTACAGTTCCTGCCGTGTTAGGCGATGGTCAAATAGTTGATTCATTTAGCTTTTCATCAGCCACTAGCGGAAAATATGCGGTAGTGTTTTTCTACCCGTTGGATTTTACCTTCGTTTGCCCAAGTGAGTTGATCGCTTTAGACCATCGTATGGATGCCTTCAAAAGCCGTAATGTTGAAGTGATCGCCGTGTCTATAGATTCGCATTTTACCCATAATGCATGGCGTAATACGCCTATTAACAAAGGCGGTATCGGCCCTGTCCGCTACACCATGGCTGCGGATATTTCGCATTCTATTTGCAAAGATTATGATGTTGAAGCGGATGCGCCTGCTGTAGCTTATCGCGGCACTTTCCTGATCGATCGCACCGGTAAAGTCCGTCATCAGGTTGTGAACGATCTGCCTTTAGGCCGCGACATGGATGAGTTGTTGCGCATGATTGACGCCTTGCAGTTCCACGAAGAACATGGCGAAGTCTGCCCTGCCGGTTGGCACAAAGGCGATTCAGGCATGAATGCAAACCCAGCCGGTGTTGCCGAGTATCTGGATAAGAATGCCGATAAGCTGTAAGTAGCAGCGAATTAGGGTGTCGGCCTAATCGGCCGGTACAACCAAAAAGGCTTAGGCATTAGTTGCTTAAGCCTTTTTATTGTCGGGTAAGGATTAACGCGATTGCAACCCAGCTATTCCGGTTTGCTCTGTGCGACATCTTGCGGTTCATCCAGAAACTTCCGGTAATTGATTGAAACCTTAAGCCCAGCAAAACGTCCGGCCATTCTAATCAGTTCCTGAGTCTTCTTATCGAAGGTGATTTTAACCTCGTTTAAGGCGCGATCCTCGTAGCCTTCTTCTATATGGTGGGTTTCCAGCAGGAAACGGTAAATGTAGATTTCCTGTTCCGGTTCATCCTTGATTTCAAACGGTTCGCCCAATTGCGCGAGAACGGCTGGTTTTTTTGGTAAATCGTCGGTAATTTTTTCCAGCAATGCCGGGTTGGCCTTGAGTTGCTGTTTTTCTTTGTCGATTTCGGCGCCGCCTATTGAGCGTAACGAAACCTCTAAAAACTTGGGCGGGGCAATCGCTAGAAAAAGCGATGAAAATGACCAAGCAATCAGGCGATTTTCTTTATTGAAATTCAAATCCGAATAAAATTTTACCTCCGGCTTGATCAGGTTATTGTTACCGTCAACCTTGCGAAACCAGTAGCGCCAGCGCCTGCCGTCCGGGGTGGGATCGTCCTGGCTGGCATAAAGTTTGGATAAAGATACAAAATCCTTGCTGTAAAGAATGGGATCCTT
>JANYKK010000233.1 GCA_025361585.1 Methylobacter sp.
GCTTATCGATGACCTGGTCCCGCACCAATCAACAATTAAGCACCGCAATGAATACCACAAGCTACGAACTGGAAGTAACGCCATGAACAGACAGCAACAGGGCTATACACTGATTGAATTGATGATCAGCTTGTTGTTAGGACTGATGCTGGTTTCAGGGTTCGGCAGCCTTTTTTCGCAAACGCAAAAAAGCGCCGCCATCCAACGCTCACTCAGTTACATGATGGAAGATGGGCGTTATATACTGGAAGTAATGGGCAGGGAGCTGCGTCGCACAAACTCGCTAAGAAGCAAAATGACTACAAGTGGCAACGCCCAGATAGTATTCACCTCAGACGCCAATGTATTAGGATCAACCATGAGCTTTTCGCCAGGCGACTACATTAGGGGAGAATATAACGCCACAGGATTCAGTACAGCCTACAATATTAACCGCTTTACGCTAAGATATCAGTTAAACAACAACACTGAACTAGCGGTAACTGATCCCAACTCCACCAATTCAGCCTGCGAAAGAAGCATACTCTTGACAGCCGGAGAAGACCCGGCAACCCAAATACATGTAGTAACACTTTATTTTTATGTAGCTCTCGATAGTTCAAATATACCTACTCTTTACTGTAAAGCAAAACGGCAAAATTTTAGTGATGCTACTGCTTCCAGCAATCCAATATCTGCTGCGGAACCATTAATTTCTAACGTCCAAAAAGTATTTATAACCTACGGTATTGATACGGATGCTGATAATGCGGCCAATTATTTTGTAGGCGAGACTGCCATCAATAGCTTTACCTCTGCACAGTGGCAACAAGTAAAAGCCGTTAAGCTATCTGTCGTATTGCAGAGTGATACTGATAATTTAGCAACAACCTCAGTCACCTACACCGTAGACGGAGCAACCGGCTCACCCTTTACAGCCGCAGACAAACGCTTGTATCGAGTTTCTTCAACGACTATTGCATTTCGTAATTAAATTTAATGTAAGAGACATACTATGAACAATAAAGCAATGTGCGCAACCCATCAACGCGGAGCCGTTTTAGTCTTTAGCTTAATTATGCTGACACTGCTAACCCTCGTTAGCGTTAGCATGATCCAGCAAAACAAACAAGAACTTGCAATGACTGGAAACACACTGGAACAAACCAAATCGTTAGCACGCGCTGAAACAGACTTATCAAGCGCCCAAACATTAATAGACCACACTCGCCTGAATCCCAATGCCAGCCCTGCTTATTCCGATCTGAAGTGCAATAGCGACCCTGCCAAACAAGTAAATAAAGATCAGGTTATTGTCAACTCCGCTAACGGTAAAGCAACGGTAACAGGGGTTTATTGCCTCACTGGCAACATAGAATCAGAATGCACCTATACGTCTGGAGCTCGCGACGCCATAGCGGCCTGCACCTGTTACAAGGGCACTGAAACTTATACTATAAAATGGGAGTCCGCAGCAAACGCTTCAAGTTACGGCGCACAGCGAACTGTTGAATCTAAATATGCGGTTAATTGTGCAGGTGGACAATTCTAAATGTTTTCACCTACCAGCAAAATTCAATATACAGTAGTGTGAGGTAATTAACAGACCCATAGAAAGCAGGTAGTACAATCGAGTTGTCCCTAATAAAAACCAAACAGGTGAATGCGATGAAAACAAAAACAAAAAAAACAATATTATCTCTGGCAATCAGCTCGTTGCTGGCGGCAGGAGTAACGAGTTATCCGATGTCTGGCTATGCTGACTCGAAAAAAGCTGATAGCAGCACTCCAACAAAAGTGGAAGACAAGAAAAACGATGACTCAAGTAAGAAGGGAGCGGTGGTGGCCCATTCCGATAGTGATAAACGCAGCTCTGGCGATTCAGGAAATAAATCGCACCAAAAAATCACTATCTGCCATGTTCCCCCCGGCAATCCGGCGAACAAGCATACTCTCCACATTGCATTTAGCGCATGGGCAGCACATAAAGCCCACGTAAACCTTACTGGCCCGGATTATGCCGATTATTTAGGTTCCTGCAACAGCAGAACCACCACGACTCCCAAGGAAACATTACACGTTATTTCAGGTTGCACCGGTACAACTCGCGAAACCTTGGAAACCAAAACACAAGCTTATTTTGAACCCATTACCGTGGCAGATACTGCATTAGACGATGAATCCGTCGTCACAGCGATGAGTCAATGCTTGGACAACGGCGATAGCAGCGATAGCGGCAAAAGCAGTGGAGATAGCAGCAAATCAACAACGGGCGGCAAAGGTAAAGGTCATGACAGCGTGTCTGATAGTGGCAAGCACCATCGGGTTAGAGGCTGTCAAGACAAAGGTGATTCTAACGCGATAAAATACCATACAACATTGAAAAGTGCCGATAGCAGTCTCGACACTCAAAGAGGCACTAAGGATCCGATTGTTGTTTCGGATAGCAGTTTAGACGATAGCGGTGCGAATCATGATAACAAAAACACCGTGTTTGCTGCATACAAAGCATGTGCGCAAGATGCCAGTAACGCAAATAAAATTGACTCCAGCAAAGTAACCAAGAAACGCGGGGATTCAGGACATAGGCAGCAAATCATGAGAGAGACCGATAGCGTGTCAGCTAATGGCGAGCAACATCATAAAAGCTGCACAACTGCACAAGACACAACGCTAAGAGCGGCCATTAAAGACTATAAAGCTAAAACCAATACTGGCGACATTGTCCTGACCGCAACCAGCTACAATGATGTTACGGTTAAAGCAGCTGTAGATGCCTGCGTTGCTGCCGGGGCTAAAGATACCGCAACGGATTCTTACTCGCCCAATGTAGCCCTTCATAACGTAACCATCACCAACGCAACTGTCACTAACGCGGTTGTCAAAGATGGAGTCATTACTGGAGGCACTATAACCACTGGAACCAGCACTACTGCAAATGTCGTTGGAGGAACAATCTCTGGCGGAACCGTTTCAGGGGGAACAACTTCCGGAACGACCCTAACCGGCGCAACTATCACAGGTGCAACGGTTTCCACAGGAGTCAGCGGTCGTCTAAACTTCCGGGAAAATACTTCGCCCATTAAAGATACGGCCACCACTGGCTCAGGTTCTTCTTCATCCACCACAGGCTCAGGCTCTACGTCTTCCACGCCTCTCACCCAATAAACGGACTAAAATGCATTTTAACTTTAAATAACGTATCGGTATCTGCACACTGCCAAGTGTGCAGATACCGCACTATATCTGATCATGAACAACAACAAAAA
>JANYKK010000245.1 GCA_025361585.1 Methylobacter sp.
GCCTCGCTGGTTGCCCGTGAATCCGGGGCGGAAGTCGTGCATGTGGATTCGGTCAAGCAGCTGATTACCTGGGCCAACGAAAACAAAGAGAGATCTAATCTTTCCGACATCAAATGGGTGCATGAGGATGCGTTAAAATTCGCCCAGCGCGAATTGAAACGGGGCAATAAATACGACGGCATCATCATGGATCCGCCCGCCTGGGGATTGGGCGCAAAAGGCGAAAAATGGAAGCTGGAAAATAACCTGTCCGCCTTGATAGAAACGGCGTACGGCCTGATGAATCCGGGGGCGTTTTTGATTCTTAACACCTATTCGCCAAAAATAGAGCTGGCGGATTTAGCAGCGTCTGCCGGACGATATTTTTCTGCAAATCAACTGGAAATAAAACAACTGTGGATGCCGACAAAAACCGGCAAGGAGCTGTATTGCGGCAATTTATTGCGGGCGATTAAGTAGCGCTAGTAAAGCGAGGCTTCATATGCATCGGCTAAGCGGAGTGCGTTGTCTTCAATGCTTAACGATCACATAGCAGTATGAAAAAGCTCTATTTATCCATATGCTAATTTTTAACTGTTGAATAGTGGCAATTAAAATCGGCACAGACTCTGCATAATTAGCAAACAATCATTAATAAAAACAATAAACTAATCTTAAATTTAAGATCGGCATAAAAATCGGCAAGATCTAAAATAAATAGTATACTTCGCCTTATAAAAACAATATCTTGTAAGGATAGAAGATCGGCATGTCATCATCCACTGAAACGCCTTACCGAATCGAGCCTTGCCTGCTTGAAAGCATCCCGATCAGAATTACAGACCTGATCGCCAATCTGACAACGTCGTCAGAAAGAATTGCCGGTCGCTTACATCCGCGCACAGCCGCCAGTTTGGCTGAGCTGGTTCGGATCATGAACTGTTATTACTCCAATCTTATCGAAGGCCATAACACCAAGCCCAGAGATATTGAGAGAGCCTTGGCGGATGACCTGGAAAAAGACGAATTGCGCCGTAATTTTCAAATCGAAGCGCGGGCTCATGTCAGGTTGCAACAAACGATTGATCGGCTCTATGCGGCAGGAAATATGCCCGAACCGGCATCAACCGAGTTCCTGTGCTGGCTGCACAAAGAGTTTTATCGCGATGCGCCGGAATCCATGCTTTGGATAGACAACGGGGGGCGAGGCTTTCGAATGGAGCCAGGAGTATTTCGTTCTAAGCCTGAACACAACGTCTCGGTAGGAAGGCATATTCCGCCTGACAGCGCCCATGTCGCAGAGTTTATGCGCTACTTCGAGCAACGCTATCGCTTGGCTGCGATGGGCAAGGGCGAGCGGATTATCGCGATGGCTGCCTCGCACCACCGGCTGGCCTACATCCACCCCTTTGCCGACGGAAACGGCCGGGTCAGTCGCTTGATGAATCATGCGATGGGGCTGAGCGCCGGAATCGGCGCATCAGGGCTTTGGTCGGTATCACGTGGCCTCGCCCGTGGCCTGGAAAGCCGACAAGATTATAAGAGCAAGATGGATTATGCCGATACGCCAAGGCAAGGCGACTTGGATGGTCGTGGCAACTTATCCCAAAAAGCATTGACCGAGTTCATACACTGGTTTTTAGATGTGTGCCTGGATCAGGTCAACTTCATGACCGGTCTATTCGAGTTCGACCGGTTAGCCGAGCGCCTTAAAGCCTATGTGGAAAGCCGCGCATTAAAACCGGAGGCTTTTTATATTTTGGAACGGGTGCTGATGCAGGGCGAGATGCCACGCGGTGAAGCCGAACGCATCACCGGCTTGAAAGAGCGCAGTGCGCGGATGGTGCTTTCAAGCTTAATCAATGATGGCATTCTAACGTCGGAAACACCCAAAGGCCCGGTATCGCTGCATTTCGGCAGTGAATCGGTTGAGTTTTTATTTCCGAGGTTGTTTGCAGAGAACTAAATCCGGGAGCCGTTGAATAAATTAGTGCCAGCACCTATGGATTACACCTTAAACACCCTTAACGTCGTCTAGTAGGTCGGGATGACGGTCAAGTGTCCTTAACAACTTTACCAGTGCCAAGGGTGGCTTGGTCTTGCCATTCTCGTAGCGTGAAAAGGCATTAACCCCGCCGCCGAAAATCTCTGCCGCTTCCCGTTGGTCAAGCTTGAGCTTCTTACGAACGCGGGCAATAAATCCAGGGTCGACAATCGATGCATTCACCTGCTTGTTGAATTCCAGCATAAAATTCATCGTACGTCGCGATTCGACTGCATCCAAAATGGATTCATCGCAGGCCGGGCAGAATTCGCCGGTTACTGCGGGGATAATGCTCGATTCGCCTTTATAGATATACGGCATGTCGCGGGTGTCATGCACCAATTCTGCCGCCGTACAAGATGGACATTTCATATTCATAGCTCCTTAAAGGACACGATGAGGACATCATCAATGACCGTGAGTTTCAGGTAGACTTCGCCAGCCGGTGTGATTGGCCGATAAACGTCTTGCCAAATCGGATGATTTGCATGAGTGGTCATGCTCTTATAGAAATCGGTTGGAGTAAGCGCCATAACGACAGCAATCATGTGCCGCATCTGTGCAGTCGTCCAGCAGGAGAAGGAACAAAGACACCGGATTTTGATAAGCAATGGGTATAAATATGGCGACGGATTTTGGTTTTGCCTACCTTATCGAACATCTCTATTATCAGCCCTTAACGATTCTCAACTTCCCAACCCTTGCAGGCCAAGGCAATATGGTGCGGGACGGGGCGGGCGCCGGTTCCGTAGGAACTCATGGTGCGGGTCGTCATGCCTAATGCTTTGGCTGCATCGGCCAGCGATAGCCCGTTGCGTAATCGCCAAGCAATGAATGTGCGGGTATCTTCGTCGGTGGCGGCTTGATACATGGCTTCCAGCCACAAGGTATCGGCTCCGATTTGAATGTCATAGTCTGTCCATTCAACTGTCCAGCCTACGCTGTTAGTGAGCCGCACTTGGGCGAAAGCGCTCGGATCGCGCAAGGGCGTGAGTCCCGGTTTGCCGAAAATAGCTTCGCCCTTATCCACGGTCATTATGCTGCCGTTAATAAAGGTCATTTGTAGCTGGTAGTTGGGTAAAGGTTTAACCGCTGCTAGGCGGGGGCGTTTCATTGATGGCATTTTGTCCATTCCTCAATCAATTCATTACGGTTTTCCATAACCCAATCCATTACCTCTTTGCGCAATCCGCGCGGAAAGGTACCTGTGCAGTTCAGGGGCTCCAGGTTAATCAATACATCAAAATTGCCTCCGACCAAATGCACATGCATCGGCGGAGAATCGTCTTCTCTTAGTTCAAGTCGGTATTTGTTGCGAAAGCGATACTTCGTTGCCATGATGTAATAGTAGGTAATAATTTCGATATGTCAATTGGCTTGGTGTGAGGGGGAGATTTATAATGCGGGTTTTAGAGGATTATTTTAGTTGCCGTGGCTATTTTTTTGACGGAATGGGAGCTTGCGCAACACGTCATCCCGGCAGGGAATGCCGGGATCCAGAACATAGGGATGTGATTGAGTGTGCACATGTAAAAATAGTTTAAATGTGATCTTGTGTGACTAAAATAGATTAATCGAACTGCGCTTGGCTTGTGATTCGGTTTGAGATTGCCATCCATGGCTGCTGGATCCCGGCATTCCCTGCCGGGATGACGTGCGGTGTAATAGTCTTCGTTAACAGAGATCCGAGTTTTGAAGTGTAATAAGTATGGTGATGTTATTTATATCGGCATTACCCCCTTAGCCTGTAAATCTGCATGGTAAGACGAGCGAACCATTGGCGCGCTGGCGACTTGCTTAAACCCTAGAGCTTTGGCAACTGCGCCGTATTCGTCGAATTGTTCGGGAGTGATGTAGTTCTGAACCGGCAAATGGGCTTTGCTGGGTTGCAGGTATTGGCCTATGGTCAGCATTGAGCAGCCGTGGGCTAATAAATCTTTCATGACTTGGTGAACTTCATCCGGTTGTTCTCCAACGCCGAGCATCAGGCCCGATTTGGTGGGGACTTGCGGTTGAGCTTGGTGGAATTGTTGCAGTAAATCCAGTGAGCCTTGGTAGTCGGAACCGGGGCGCACTTGTTTGTACAAACGGGGCACGGTTTCCAGGTTGTGGTTGAATACGTCGCAGGGGTGTTCTGCCAATATAGCAACGGCTTTTTCGATGCGTCCGCGAAAGTCGGGCACCAGGATTTCTATTTTGGTGGAGGGTGTTTGCAGGCGGATTTTTTCGATGCACTCGGCAAAATGCCCGGCGCCGCCATCTCTTAAATCATCGCGGTCTACCGAGGTGATGACTACGTATTTCAGGGCCATGGCCTGTATCGCATCGGCCAGATGTTGAGGTTCGTCTTTGTCCAGCGCCAGCGGTTTGCCGTGCGCGACATCGCAAAAAGGGCAGCGGCGGGTGCACAAATCGCCCATGATCATGAACGTGGCGGTGCCATGTTGGAAACATTCGCCTAGATTGGGGCAGGCGGCTTCTTCGCAAACGGTGTGCAGGTTGTTCTCTCGCAGCAGTTGCTTGATGCGGGTGACTTCGTCGCTGGCCGATATTTTTACGCGTATCCATTCCGGTTTGCGCAATGTGCTTTCGGCAGGCTCGACCTTGATCGGGATTTTTGCCAGTTTTTCGCTGTTGCGCTGGTGGGAGTCAGGCGTGGATCGGGAAGGCGCTTGATAAGTCATTTTTGTAGTGCCGTGATGATAGCTTGGGTAACAGGGATGGCGAGTTCAGCATTGCTGACAGTCACGCCCAGATCGGCCAGTTGGGTCACTTCAAGGCCCGGATAGCCGCAGGTGTTGATATGGTCGAAAGGACGTAAATCCATCTGGTTGTTGATGCTCAGGCCGTGATAGCTGCAATTTTTTTTGATGCGCAGACCGATGGAGCCGATTTTCTTGCCGTTGACGTAAACGCCGGGGGCATCGGCTCTGGCGACCGCGAGTATGCCGTATTGCGCCAAGGTGAAGATCATGGCTTGCTCCAGTGTGGTGACCAGTTGGCGGACGCCGAGATTCAGCCGTTTAATATCGATCAGGGTGTAAATGATCAGTTGGCCGGGGCCGTGATAGGTCACCTGTCCGCCCCGGTCGGAGCTGACGACAGGAATGTCGGCGGTATTTAGCAGGTGTTCACGCTTGCCGTTTAAGCCCAGCGTATAGACAGGGGGGTGTTCGGTGATCCAGATTTCATCGGCGGTTTCGCCATCGCGATTTTGAGTAAATCGCTGCATGTCTTGCCAAGTGGACTCGTAAGGCTGGATGCCCAGATTGCGGAGGGTTATCGGCATGGGACGACGCGTCCCTACAAAGCCATCAAGACATGCGGGTGATCAGTTAAATCCTGGTAAATGGCATCCAGCTGTTGTTTGCTGGAGGCTTCCACAATGACCGTTACGGCGATGTAATTGCCGTCTTTGCTGGGGCGTGTGGTTACCGCGCCTTCGCTAATGTCGACAACATGGCGGCGCACGATTTCTATGACCAGCAGGTCAAGTTCAAGATCGGATTTCCCCATGGCCTTGATCGGAAACTGGCAGGGAAATTCTAATAATGTTTCTTCGCTCATGGTTGGGACTTTTTGTAAGCTTGGAATAATTGGTTCATGGTTTGCCATACCGAACCGGGTTTGCCGTTAGAAACCATGTTGTTATCGAGTTGAACAACCGGGATGATTTCCCGCGTCGAGCTGGTTAGCCAGATTTCGCTGGCTGTTTTTAAGGCGTCCAATGAAATGATGTCTTCGCTGTAGGGGATGTTGTTTCGCTCGGCAAGTTCCAGGATTACGTCGCGGGTAATGCCGGGCAATATTTCGTGGCCTTTGGGCGGGGTAATTAAGACGCCGTCGATGACGGCAAAGATATTGCTGGCAGCCCCTTCGGTTACGTAGCCGTCCTTGACCAGGATGGCTTCGGCGCAGTCTTTTTCTACGGCCTGCTGCCTGAGTAAAATATTGGCTAGCAGCGTAGTGGCTTTAACATTGCACAGCTCCCAGCGGCTGTCGTCGACGCTGAGGGCTTTAGCGCCGGAGTCCAAATCGGCAAAAGGCACGATGGTGGAACTCATTGCAAACACGGTGGGTGTAATATTTTCCGGGAAAGCATGATCCCTTTTAGGGCTGACGCCGCGAGTTATTTGCAGGTAGATATACTGATCCAGATTTGCATCCAGCAGCGGCGTCAGGATTTCCAGCCATTGCGCCAGGTCGTGGGGGTTAGCCAAACGAATCGAAGACAGGCTGTTTTCCAGCCGTTCCATATGTTCGGAAAAGTGGAACAATTTGCCCGAATAGGACGGGATGACTTCGTAAATCCCGTCGCCGAACAAAAAGCCGCGATCCATGACCGATATTTTGGCTTGATCCAGAGGTAGGTAAGCGCCATTCAGATAGACGGTTTTATTGTCCATCCGACTTCTCCAACAGCAGCATAGCGCTGTCATAGAATCGCCGGAAAATGTTGCCTGGTTCTACCGATTTCAGCGCGATCAGGTCTTTGCTGACGACCGGTTCGCCTTTAAGGGTGACGTTGACCGTACCCAGTTTTGTACCTTCTTTAACCGGTGCGGTAATTTTTTTATCGACGGTAATTGCGGCTTTCAGATCTTCGTAACGGCGACGGGGAATCGTTACATAAAGATCTTCGCCCAAGCCAAGCTGGATGTTTGTAGAGTCGCCTTTCCAAATCCGTGCTTCGGACAGGGTCGTTTTGCCTGAATACAGTTTGTGCGCTTCAAAAAAACGAAAGCCGTAGTTGAGCAGGTTCTGGTTTTCGTTGGCTCTGGCGTTGGGGCTGCTTGCGCCCATCACCACGGAAATCAGGCGCATGTTGTTTCTTAACGCCGAGGCGACCAAACAATACCCGGCGGCATCGGTAAATCCGGTTTTAACGCCGTCCACCGTCTCGTCGCGCGACAGCAATTGGTTACGGTTATGCTGAACGATGTTGTTGAAGGTGAATTCTTTTTGCGAAAACCAGCGGTAATATTCAGGAAACTCTTTGATTAAAGCACGGGTGAGGATAGCCAGATCGCGTGCGGTGGTGTAATGGTTGTCGATAGGCAGGCCGTTGCTGTCTTCAAAATGGCTGTTTTTCATGCCCAGGCGTTCGGCATGTTGGTTCATCATGTCGGCAAACGTGGTTTCGTCGCCAGCGATATGTTCAGCCAAGGCTACGCTGGCATCGTTGCCGGATTGGATGATGACGCCCATTAACAGGTCTTCAACCTTAATCTGATTGCCGACTTCAATAAACATCCGTGAGCCGGGCGTTTGCCAAGCTTTTTGGCTGATGGTGACCAGATCGCTTAAATGTAGGTGACCGTTGCTGATTTCCCGAAACACCACATAAACAGACATGATTTTGGTGAGACTGGCGGGGGCAAGCTTAACATCGGCGTTGTTTTCCGCTAGCACCTTGCCGCTGTCAAAGTCCATTAGCATGTAGGCGCTGGCGGCAATGGTGGGCGCTGGAGGAGTGGTGATTTCGGCGTCTTCGGCGTTTGCAGAGGCCGCGGCAATTAATAGGCTAAAAAATAAAAAAACGGGGATATTTTTAAAATGAATCATTAGCTCTCTATCGGTGGCATAGGATGGGCTAAGGCACGAAGCCCATCAATCGCGAACGAAAGGGCTTCCTGATCAGCCCATTCTATGGCTTTATTGTATCATGGTGATTTGTTTTTGATCAGGTTCGGTAACAAATTGGGTCGCTGTTATACCCAGTTTTGCCAGCTGACTATTCAGGTGTTGAGCGTTCGCCGGTGATTCAATGGGCCCCATTTGCACCTTGTAGAGCGTAGAACCCTTATGCGTTGAGGGCAGTATTTCAGGTTGAGGTAAATGGTGGGCGGCAATTTTATTTTGCAGTTTTTCTGCCTTCTTTTTATTGCCGAAAGAGCCTACCTGTAAGTAGACATTCTTCTGTTGTTTTTCAGCCGTGTCTTGCAGTTGCGCTAAAGCCTGCTCAGGCGCTATCGCCTTGATTTCAACAGTGCCTGATCCTGCCTGATGAAGATCCAGTTTTTTTGCGGCAGCGTAAGACAGATCCATAACCCGGTTGCCATGGAAAGGCCCCCGATCATTGATACGGACAATAACGCTACGTTGATTTTCCAGGTTGGTGACGCGAGCGTAAGACGAAATAGGCAGTGTGTTGTGTGCGGCGGTCATCGCGTACATATCGTATATTTCGCCGGATGCGGTTTTCTTGCCGTGAAAATCGGAGCCGTACCATGAGGCTATGCCTTGTTTCAGGTAACGGGCAATGCTGGGTAACAGGTTTGTTTCGTCGGAGTTGGCAGTATCAGAGCCGCCAAAGTGAAGTCTTGAATGGTGTTCAGTTGTAACCGATGTTTGGTTCGATAAGTCTGAGGTTCTTATCTGTTCGGCGGTACAGCCGCATAAAACAAAAATGAAAAGTAACGGGAGGATCTTATTCATGGAAATGAGCCTTTTTTATTTAAAATAGATAGGCTTAACTGATAAACGGCCATGGCATATAAAGGACTGTGGTTGTAACGGGTAATGACATAAAAATTGTCCAACGCCGCCCAGAGTTCTTCGCCTTGTTGTTGCTGTTCAAAGCTAAGCAGTTTCACTTTACTGTCGAAAGGTATTTGCCTCGATATAATTAAGTTGAGCGATTCTAACTCGGTAACACTTAAATTAGGCTTAAGGTCTTTATTCAAGGCCGATTTATAGTTCGAGTCTTTGGCGGTAACCGGTACGGCAATAGCTTTACCGGCTTGCCAATGATGTTTGGCAAAATAGTTGGCAACGCTGGCTATTGCATCGCTGCTGTTATGCCAGATGTCGCGGCGGTTATCGTCATCGGAATCCACTGCATAAATCCTGAAACTGCTGGGCATGAATTGCGGCATGCCCATTGCACCGGCATATGAGCCTAATGGCTCGGAGGGATTGATGTGTTCATCGCGACACAGCAGCAGGAAGTTTTCGAGTTCGCTAAGAAAGAATTTGCTGCGCGGCGGATAGGCAAAACCCAGCGTAGATAGGGCATCAATGACTCGATAGTTGCCGGTGTTTTTTCCGAATTGCGTTTCAACGCCGATGATGGCAATAATAATTTCGGGCGGAACGCCGTATTTTTGTTCGGCAGCGGCCAGCGCGGACACATTGTCCCGCCAAAACTGCACGCCGGCGTCGATACGCGCATCGGTCAGGAATATTTTGCGGTATTTATACCAAGGCAAGCCTTCCGACGGCGATGCGATGCGTTTGAGTATGTCCTGTTTAATCTCGACGGTTGCAAATAAGTCATTGAGTTCGGATTCGTCGAATTGGTGCTTGGTTGCCATTTGTTCGATGAACGCATTAACCGATTCGGTATCTTTGATGGTGCTTGTGGTGGCGCAGGAGATCAGTAATAGGCATAAGGTACAAGGTGCAAGCTGCAAGGTAAAAGGCGCAAGGCGGGAGGTGTTGGTTATGCTTCTAAGCCAAAACATTTTTAGTCTTGCACGTTGAGTTTGTTTTAGTTTCATGAATGAGCTAGAAATTTTTATGGGTATGAATTTGAAGGGCAAGATTTACAATTTGAACCTTGAACCTGCCTTTAATGAGGTATAAATTTTTTGTGGGTATGAATCGACATAAGAATGCCGAAACCGGCCAATAGCGTGACGATGGAGGTGCCGCCGTAACTGACTAAAGGCAATGGCACGCCGACTACCGGGAGCACCCCGATGACCATGCCGATGTTGACAAAAACATAGACAAAAAAGGTAAAAGCCAAGCTGCTGGCTAATAGGCGGCTGTATGTGTCCTGAGCCTGCGAGGCAATATATAGGCAGCGACTGATGATAAGCAGATACAAAACCAGCAGGCCTACGCAGCCGAACAGTCCGAACTCTTCGGCAAAGACCGCAAAAATAAAGTCGGTGGAGCTTTCCGGTAAAAAATCCAGTTCCGACTGGGTGCTGCCTAACCAACCTTTACCGTAGATGCCGCCGGAGCCGATAGCTATTTTCGATTGGATAATATGGTAACCCCGGCCCAGAGGATCGGCTTCCGGATTTAAGAAGGTGAGTACCCGGTCGCGTTGATAGGGGCGCATAAAATGCCAGAGTATCGGTGTCAGTCCCGCCAGCATAGTGCATATTGCCAGCATGAAGCGCCAGGACAGACCGGCAAAAAACAGAACACCGGCACCGGAGCTGGCGACCAGCAACGCGGTACCCAAGTCAGGCTGTTTGGCGATCAACAGGGTTGGAATAACGATCAGCATGCCAGCTATCAGCAACTGTTTTGATTTTGGCGGCAAGGCGTGTTCCGCTAAATACCAAGCGATCATCATTGGCGTGGTGATCTTGATCATTTCCGAGGGCTGGAAACGGAAAACGCCCAGATCCAGCCAGCGTTGCGCGCCTTTGCCGAATTGCCCCATAATCAGCACCGCAACGAGCAAAGCGATCCCTAAGCCGAACAGCAGCGCCGAATAACGCTTGAATTGATAAGGGTCAACGTGAGCCAGCGCCGTCATTAAAAGAAAAGCCAAGCCGACTCGCGCCCCTTGGCGCATTAATACATCCATATTCTGGCCGCCCGCACTGTAAAGGATAACAAAGCTGAGCATGGAGATCAGCAATAAGCCGATAAATAACGGGATATCTATGTGCAGTTTCCTGAGGATGTTACCGAGTAATGACGGCGGATAAAATTGTTCACTCCGGGTTTCTGTTTTCATTATCCTGGAAATCTCAGTTGGACGGAGTGGAGTGCACCCGCAAGGAGTAGGCCGTGGTTGTAAAGCCGCTGAAGCGGCAACAAACCACGCTCTGCGGTTTTTGGGGTGCAGGGCAAGGCGCAACGACGCGGAATGGTTGTTCCATTCCAAGGAGTTGCAACGCCGCCATGCGCCGCAAAAACCGTGCAATCCACCCCGTAGCGGACTTACCAAGTGGGTAAAACGGTAAATCATAAATAAATTTATTGGGATCACGCTGTTAAATATCCAGTCGAGCGGTCAACTGAGGTTTCTAAGATCATGCTTCCCCCCAAGTCTTGCGCGCTTCGATCACGATGGCCGCCGGCTCCGGCGGGCACACCATTTCACATACGCCGCAACCGACGCAAGGCTCATGCACCACCGGCGTCATGCGTTTGACGCCATCCTTGCCGATCTCCTCCTGAAGGGAAATCGCTCCCTTAATCGGGCAAGTGCGAACGCACAGGTCGCACACCGGCACATCGAACGGATGATCCTTGAGCGGAATCGGCTTCCAGCGATCGACTGCGGTAAAGCGCATCCTGCCCTTGAAATCCGCGCCGCGCGCCATGCCCTTGTAGCCTTTGCCCTGCCGCGCGAGGCATGCATCGGGGCGCACCAGCACGGCCAGGCCGCAACGCTCCTTGAGGTTGAGGGTAGGTTCGGCATCTTTCTCCTTCGCCAGCAGGATAGGCGGCCTAGCCACCGCCGCGCCCTTGCGCACCGACAGAAACAGCGGCTTGTTATAAGACAGCGCGCCGGTCGGGCACGCCAGAATGCATTGCACTGCGTCGCAGGAAAAATCGCATGCCTGTTTGCGCGAGTCGATGTACGGAACGCCAATGCCGAAGCCGTGGCCAATATCGCCAAGCTTGATCGCCTGCACCGGGCACACCTGTACGCACTGCCCGCACTTGATGCAGGATGACAGGAAATCATGCTCGTCCAGCGCACCGGGGGGACGCAAAAGAGGCTCCCAGCCGCGCGCCATGGGCGTGAAACCCAGCAGCGGCACGCCGATTGCGGCAGCCGCCAGCACAGCGCTACGCAGGAAGCGGCGGCGCTCTTCCAGCCGTTTCTTGTTGATCGCAGGATGTATCGGCTGCAGCGGCGGTTTATTCTCGCTGTTCACTTTAGAACCCTCTTCGGTCGGTTAAAAAGCGGCTTCTCGTCGCGCAGCAGCAATTCCGGGCTGGAAAAGGGCGCCAGGCGTTCGAGAAAGTCCAGGGTTTCCATCATAGGCGCATTCTTGAAGAAACGCGCCGGTGGAATTTCCATCCAGATGCGGTCGGCGTAGGCGTAAAGTTCGTAGGGACGGTCGCCGATGCCGTCGTTGTTGCGGTCGAACCCTTGGTAATCG
>JANYKK010000333.1 GCA_025361585.1 Methylobacter sp.
CCAGCCAAGATAACCATACCAGTCTTTACCAGCGTTTCGCAGGCAACACGTGAACGAGGATCTTGTGCCAATAAGGCATCAAGTACCGCATCTGAAATTTGATCTGCAACCTTATCAGGATGCCCTTCTGAAACCGATTCTGATGTAAAAGTATAATTATTGCTCACGATACCACCTTGTTGAAATGTAAAACCCAGATGTACAAAAGGCTGCCTATGCAGCCTTCTTGTGTATGGTGGGCCCTGTAGGACTTGAACCTACGACCTGCCGATTATGAGTCGGACGCTCTAACCAACTGAGCTAAGGGCCCTTTGTATTATTTACTCGCCATCCAGAAAGCACCTTAATTGCTCTGATCTTGAAGGATGTCTAAGTTTTCTCAATGCCTTGGCTTCAATTTGACGAATCCGCTCACGCGTCACATCAAACTGCTTACCCACTTCTTCCAACGTATGATCGGTATTCATATTAATACCAAAGCGCATACGCAGAACTTTCGCTTCCCTTGCCGTTAATCCCGCCAATACATTTTGTGTCGACTCACGCAGCCCGGCAATCGTTGCCGCCTCGACTGGGGACAATACTTTAGCATCTTCGATGAAATCTCCCAAATGAGAATCTTCATCGTCGCCAATTGGGGTTTCCATTGAAATAGGTTCTTTGGCGATTTTTAGTACCTTGCGAACTTTGTCCTCGGGCATTTCCATACGTTCCGCCAGCTCTTCCGGCGTGGCTTCCCGACCCAATTCCTGAAGTATCTGCCTGGAAATCCGATTCAGTTTATTGATCGTTTCAATCATATGCACCGGAATACGGATAGTTCTAGCCTGATCCGCAATTGACCGGGTTATAGCCTGTCTAATCCACCAAGTTGCATAGGTAGAAAACTTATAACCGCGACGATACTCAAATTTGTCGACGGCTTTCATTAAACCGATATTGCCTTCCTGAATCAAATCCAGAAATTGCAATCCGCGATTGGTATATTTTTTAGCGATTGAAATGACCAGCCTTAAGTTGGCTTCGATCATTTCTTTTTTAGCGCGCCGTGCTTTGGCTTCGCCGATAGACATGCGCCGGTTAATATCCTTTAGCCCGCTAATGGTCAAACCATATTCAGCTTCTATATCGGCCAATATTTTTTGGGCTTTGCGCACTTCTTTTTCACGTTCTTTCAATGCTGCCGAGTACTTGCTTCCTGCGCTCAAGTACTGATCGAACCATTCCGAACTGGATTCATGTTCAGGAAAAGAGGCGATAAATTCCTTGCGCGGCATCTTTGCATGATTGATACAGACATCCATAATCTGCTTTTCCTGATCACGCACAGTAGCAACCCCATTAGGGATAATAGCGGTCAATTTCTTTAGATATTGCGGCGTCCATTTAAATTCCATGAACAATTCGGCCAAAGCTTCAAACTCTTTTTCTGTTTTGTCGCTGGAATAGCCATGCTTTTTGATTGCAGCAGATGCTGTTTTCAACTGCTTTCTGAGTTCCCCGACTTTCTCTTTGACTTCCTCGTAATTGAGTCCTTTCGGCTCTTCTTCGGCCGCAGTCTCTTCAACAACATCGTCGCTGATGGGCAGCGCGGCGACAAAATCCTCAGGTTCGCTTAAATCGACAAAACCGGAAATTAAATCTGTCAGGCGGATGCTGCCTTCCTCGCCGGAAATGCCGTCAAATGATTGCAAAAAATCTTCGACAACGATGCAGGAGCGGGCAATGGCTTTAACCAGCTGTTGCTGGCCTTCTTCGATGCGTTTGGCGATTTTCAATTCGTCTGCGCGGGTCAGCAACTCCACCGAGCCCATTTCCCGCATGTACATGCGCACCGGATCCGTGGTTCTGCCAAACTCGCTGTCTACAGAGGCTAAAGCCGCGACTTCTTCAGCATCTTCATCGTCGGCAGTAACGGCCGCGGAATCGGTAATCAGAGAGTCTTCGTCCGGCGCAACTTCGTAAACCTGAATCCCCATATCATTGATCATGCCAATAATATCTTCGATTTGTTCAGGATCAACAATATCACTAGGCAAGTGATCGTTAACCTCGGCATAAGTCAGATAACCCTGTACTTTGCCTTTGGCAATCAATTGTTTAAGCTGGGACTGCTGTTGTTCTTGATTCATTATTTACTCACGGAAGACTTTGTTCAACCTGAATTCGCCGAACCGAAAATTATACTACAAATTTCTATTATTTTGCACCACAAATCTGTCCGAAACAGATTTGCATTTACCCGAAGGGCGTCGACCAAGAAAGCCCGACATAAAACTATTTGCCTGTCAGCATTTTACGTAACTGCTCTTTCTCTTGCGCATCCAGCTCATTGACCTTGCTTTTGTCCAGCAATCTTTCTAAGCTGGCCTCTCTGGCTTGAGTTAACAATCTATCCAGCGAGTCGCAAAAGACAGCGTCTATCTTATCGTCCGAAACCTTCACATCTAATAAAGCCAATGCTTTTATAGATTTTTCTTCGGCAGTTTCCCGGTAGCACTCCAGCAAAACAGCTTGATTTGCCGGATTTTTATCCGCAATCACAGACAGAATATTTTTAAACAGGGGCGCTCCTGAAAATTCCAGCCCTTTCCAATCAATATCCCGCTGTTCAGCCAGCTCAGCCAGCCTGGGATTCTGAACCAGCAAGGCGATAGCAACACGCGCTGACGATAATCTGCTTTTATCCTGAGGTTGCTTTCTGCCTGTTTTCGACTGCTGCTTGGAAACTTGTTTAGAAGCAAGTGTAGTTGCATTCTCCAAAACATCCAGACCGACCCAGCCGGATAATTCTTTTAGC
>JANYKK010000389.1 GCA_025361585.1 Methylobacter sp.
TATGGCAAATACAGCTTAAATCTAGCCCCGCCAAACTGACTCTTATTGTCGGTTTCAATAAATCCCTGCTTGTCACCTTGAACATGTAGCTGCGCAATGGTCTCAGCAAAAAACAATCCCAACCCGGTGTTGCCGTTAGCCAGATCAATCTGGGGGAGCTGTTTGTAATCGGACGATATAAGGCTTTCCGGATAACCTCTGCCATCATCTTCAATACAAAAAACCATATAACCATCTTCCTGGGTTGCAGAAAGCAGAACCTTGTTCCGGCAATAGCGTTGTGCATTATTGACCAGCGTACAAAGGGCGTTGCTGATCAGAGTGTTGTCGCAATAACAAAACAGATCGCCATGGCATTCGGTAAGGAGTTCGACATTGCTTAAGGCTAACAGGGTGGATTGTTGGGCGACAACATCCTCCAATATGTCAGTGACGCTATGCTCATCGATAGCCAGATTGAATTGGGATAAGTCAATTTTATAAAGCGTCAGCAACTGCATCAGGCAATTGTTCATACGATTGGTTTCAAATTCCAGTTGCCTAAATTCACTCGGTTTTTTATCTTGATAGTGATGCTCAAGTTGGTCGAGCAGCGCTCGAAGAGACGTCAATGAATTCTTGATGTCATGCACCGAAGAGGCCAGGATGGCGGGAAAACTGATTGATAGTATATGAGTATTAGGCATTTTGGCGGGTTAGGGGTTGGTTTTGTATTGAATAGTGTCCAGCTCTGCTTGAAGTCCACTGATTTGATTGTGAGGTATGCCTATTTTGACCGCTTTGTTGATATAGGACTGAGCCGTCATGATTTTATCAGGATCGGGATTAGAGCTTTTAATATCATGGATAATGATTTTTACCATATTCAAAATAATCGTGTGATTGTCCGGCATTTTTGTAATGGCTTGTTCAAAAATCGAAAGCGCCCCTTTAATGTTGCCTTCCTGAAACAGGCCAACGCCTTTATTGTTGATGTCGACCAATTCTTTTTTGATTTGCTGGATCAGCGTTTCCGCATGGTTTGGGCCGATAACAGCGTCACACATCGCTACGATGTCTCTGATAAAAAGCTTGTCATCAATATTGGTTTTAATTAAATCATTAAGAATGCCATCGCAAGTTTCGGTGTTTCCGTTCAGATAAAAAGTCTTTGCCATTTCCAGGCGCAGTTCTCTGGATGTCTGTTTGTTGAACTGCTCGTTTAGTTTAAATACTTTCTCATAGGCTTGCTTGGTCAACTCCTTGTTGCCTTTTGCCTGGTGAATCGCGGTTTCCAGCAGGGCGGCCCTTAGTTTGGCTTCAGGATCATTGTGAAACTGCTGGTTTAGCTCATACAATATTTTCAGCGCCTCGTTGGCGGCGTTGCTTTTTAAGTAAACATTGGCTAAGCCGGAATAGTCACCGGGCGATCCGTGTATAGAATTTTTACCCAGTTTAATAGTGGCTGTGTAGGCTTTTTTTGCAACAGGGAGGTTTTCAGTTTTGTCCGCCAGGCTAGCCAGTTTTTTTTGCCTTAAGATGGACATCGGCGAAAGGGTAACGGCTGAATTAAGCGAAGATACCGCATGCTCATTGTTGCCCAACAATTCATGCGCTTTTACCAGCCAATCATAAGCTTCAAGCATCACCGGATATTGCTCGATCAGTTCCTGAAAAGCCTTGATGGCTTGGTCGTAGTAGCCAAGAGAAAAGGCAACTACGCCCATGCCCAGTCTGGCCCAAGGAAGCTCCCTGTCTTGCAGAATGTCCTGATAAATACTCTCGGCCGCCTTAAAGTCGCCAACTTTAATCGTCAGATCGGCGTACATTTTTAATAACTGCAAATGCATTTTTTTATCGTCAAGCTGGAGCAGCTTTTTGCAGTGATGAATGGCTTGGTAAAGATTGCCGCTGTCTATTTCATGTTCAATATTGGCTAGGTATTTCTTGCGGGTATAGCATCTTTCAATCCGGCTTAAGAGCTGCTGTCGGTTAAATGGTTTAATTAGATAGTCGTCGGGTTTGTTGTCAATAGCGGTAAGCACCATATCCTGATTTTGCTCACAGGTGACCATGATAAATATCGCATTAACCGGCAATAACTTAAGATGCCTAGCCTCTTCCAGAACTTGTTGGCCGTTTTTTCCTCTGAGTAGATTGTAATCGCAGAGTACTAGGTCAAACTTGTCTATTCTCATCGCCGTTATGGCGTTGATGCCTGATTCTGCTTCAATAATAAACCGAGCGCCAAATGAACCCAGTATGTGTTTAAGGGTTTCGCGCATGATCGATTGATCTTCAACGACCAATATTTTTTGTGTAGCGAGGTTTATTGCCATAAGAAATTACGTAGTCTTGTATTTTATCGGTTTTGTTTGGGCTTGAAAAAAACCAATGCGTCCCAATATTGGCGTTAATCTTATACTTAATCAGGATTAATAAAAATGACCGTTGAAGCAAAAAAAGAAACCTTAGGCTTTGAAACTGAAGTTAAGCACTTATTACATTTAATGATTCATTCATTATATAGCAACAAGGAAATATTCTTACGCGAATTGATTTCCAATGCATCGGACGCGGCAGATAAGTTGCGTTTTGAGGCGCTATCTAATGATAGTCTATATGAAGGCGATAGCGAGCTGAAAATTCGTCTGGAATACGATAAAGAAAAACGCACCATTACCATCATCGACAATGGCATCGGCATGACCCGTGCGGAAGTTCAAGAACACATCGGAACCATCGCAAAGTCAGGCACCAAACAGTTTTTTCAAGCATTAACCGGCGACCAAGCTAAAGATAGCGAATTGATCGGTCAGTTCGGTGTAGGTTTTTATTCGGCGTTTATTGTTGCCGACAAAGTGACATTGACTACCCGTAAGGCTGGAGCCGACAAGAGCGACGGCGTACGTTGGGAATCGGCAGGCGAGGGCGATTACACGCTGGAATCGGTAGAAAAAGCCCAACGCGGTACCGAAATCGTCCTGCATATGAAAGAAGCTGAAAGTGAGTTTCTTGATGATTACCGCATCCGCGCTATCGTCAGAAAATTCTCCGATCATATTTCCCTGCCTATCGTGATGGACAAAGAAATTCCAGCGGATAAGGGCGAAGAAGGCGAAGAAGAAAAACCGGCGGAAATTGTCGAAGAGACGGTTAACTCGGCTTCCGCATTATGGACCAAGGCCCGTCAGGACATTACCGATGAGGCTTATAACGAATTTTACAAACATGTAGGGCACGATTTTCAAGACCCGTTAACGCATGTGCACAGCAAAGTCGAAGGCACCAATGAATACACCTTGCTGCTTTACGTTCCGTCGCGTGCGCCGTTCGACATGTGGGACAGAGACACCAAGCACGGCGTAAAACTGTATATACGCAAAGTGTTTATTACCGATGACGCCGAGCAGTTAATGCCGCGTTATCTGCGTTTTATCAGAGGGATTATCGACGCCAATTCCCTGCCGCTGAACGTATCGCGGGAAATCCTGCAACAAAGCAAGCAAATCAGCACCATCAAATCCGGTGCGGTTAAAAAAGTGCTGGGCATGCTGGAAGATTTGGCCAAGACTGAGCCGGAGAAATACGAGACTTTCTGGTCGCAATTCGGCGCGGTTATCAAAGAAGGCCCGATTGAAGATCACGCCAACAAAGAGCGCGTCGCTAAATTGCTGCGTTTTGCGTCTACCCATGCCGATACCGACAAACAGGAAGTTTCGTTGGAAGCTTATGTCAGTCGCATGAAAGAAGGGCAGGACAAAATTTATTACGTCACCGCAGAAACCTTCTCGGCGGCAAAAAACAGCCCGCATTTGGAGATTTTCCGCAAGAAAGGCATCGAAGTCTTGCTGCTGTCGGATCGTATCGACGAATGGCTGGTGTCTAACCTGGACGAATTCGACGGTAAGCATTTGCAATCAGTCGCCAAAGGCGATCTGGACTTGGGCGTTTTGGATGCCGAAGAAGATAAAGCCGCCCAGGAAGAGGTGAGCAAGGATTTTGAAACCGTGCTCAAGCAGATTAAAGACGTGCTGGCCGATAAAGTCAGCGAAGTGCGCTTGAGCCATCGCTTGACCGAATCTCCCGCTTGTCTGGTTGCCGACGTTTACGGCATGAGCCTGAACATGGAAAGAATCATGAAGGATGCCGGACAAGGTTTTGGCATGGGGATGGGCAAAAAGCCAATTTTTGAGCTTAACCCGACCCATCCGCTAGTGGTTCGCATGAAAGAAGAGCAAGACGACACCCGTTTTGCCGACCTGACCCATATCCTGTTCGACCAAGCTATCTTGAGTGAAGGCGGACAGCTGGATGATCCGGCGGCCTTCGTGCATAAACTGAACGGCTTATTGCAGGGTTTGTTGCATTAAGGCGCTAAAGCGCATTAACGCAACACCATGAAAGTACGTTCGCTGAAACAGAAAACATGGATCCGGGTAGGGGCGACCGACCGGTCGCCCCTAATGTAGCTCAGGAATAATCATGGTCACCTGATTTTTTCAGGTAACCATTTTGTAATGAACACCTGCCTATAGCCAGTTGTGGCGTTGGCAGGTGATGAAGTCGTGATTGCTACATCTGGTACGGAAATAATGTAATCAGTGCATTGAGTGCCGGGTTGGCCGCGTTTGCTGTATCGGTGGCTTCCGCCATTGCCTTAAGTTTGCTCGACGAGGTGAATATTTCTGAGTTGTCCATCAGCTTCGTGGCCCAGGTGCGCACGGATTCGTTGAGCTCGTCGTCCAAATAGTACCTCTGGCCCTCATGCTGGAGGAAACCATTGGCGTGGAGGTTGTTACTGGTATCGCTGACGTACCATCTGTTGTCAAACGATATTTTGGCGTGCAAGGTCGCACCGCCATCGCCATCCCACTTTTTCTTCATATAAATACGCAGTGAACCTTTGGCATCCGGCATACCGTTCACTTCATCCAGAAGATGCGCGGCATACTTCAGGATGGCGCTGCTGATTTGCGGCGTGTCGATGGTTTGCGCTGAGTTGGTGACGATATTGACAATTTTCCCTTGCCGAACAGCGCGTTTGATGGCCTCAAGTGTAGGATCGATCATCGCCCCTGGCACAGGCGGCAGCACGTACGCCTGAATCAAGGTGCATTCGAAACCGGACATTTCCAAGCTGGCCAGCAAGCCGATGAGTCCGTTGAACTTCGAAGTTGGCCCTGGCAAGTCATGTGTAGCCAAGGCAATAACATCACCTTGTTTGCCCGGCTCGATATTAACAGGATTTGCTCGAATGAGCTCTGGATGATTATGCATCTTAGCCTGCTGATTCCACATATCATCCTGCGCACGCTGAAGCGACTGCGCAAGCTTACCCTTGATTTTGAATTCCCCGTCGACCCAGCCGTAGTAGTAATCGCCGTGGATGTTGCGACCGCCGACGATAGCGGCTGCATCAGCGCTGTAGCCGTTGCAAATGGCTGACTTGGAATGGTTTGAGTCTCCTGATGTTCCTCGTTCGTCGTTATTAAAAAAGCATAGTTTCACTCTTGGGTGTGTAGCCAACTGAGCCAGCAAGCCTCCGACGACCTGACCGTTGCTTGGGTTAAGCATAATGACGCCGGGATCGCGAAAAGCCACCGTGCGGTCGACGGTCATGTGGATGTCACCGCCTGCGTTGGCGAGTTCGAAAAGCTTACGCTCTAATTTTGGGCCGAGTTGATATTGATCAACCGGTTTGTTGGCGTAGTGCTTCCAAATCGTATAGTCGTACGTGATTTTTTTACCTGCTTTGACTTGAGCAATCAAGTTGTCGATTTCGGTAATGCGTTCAGTGAAGGCCGCTGATCCATTGGGCATGAACTCGACGCTGTTGCCCCACGTAAATTCTGGTTTAGTGAGACCGGGTTCTGGAGTGACGATCTCGGCAAACTTGACCAGGACATCCTTGCGAACAATGTCATCACGTTTGTAGGGCGTGCCTTTGCTGAAGAGCTCCATTTGCTTTGCTTCGCTGTAGTACAGCGGCTCTATTCCGCTAGCGTTGACGACCGCTCGCATGGCATTGAGCTGCAAGAGTTTGTCGTTGACTTCAGTCGCCACCTGATCAGGCGTCTTGTAGTATTGGCCATCTTTGGTGCAGATTTTTTGGTTGAGCAGCAACTCGCTAAGGATGGTGGAGTAAAGGTTGTCCGCCATCATTTCATTGCGAACCTTGTTCATTTCTATTTGTTGTGAGCTGGCAACCGATCCGTCCTGATTCTTGGTGATGGGAAGCGCGGCATTAACTGAGGCGGCCGAGAAGTCGTGAAGTTGGCCCTCATTGTAGATACGAACCATATCAGCGCCAATGAGCGACCGGTCACCGATTTTCAATGCAACCTCAAGATGAGTCGGGTCAACGCCGTAGTCCTTCATTGCGTTGGACAAACGACCGATGGTGGTGTCTTCGGGGCTGGCAGCATTCAAATCACCGTACATGGAAGCCTTGTCCATTGACTGCTGGGTCTTCTGTATCTGTTCAGTAGTTGGAGGTGGAGCCTTCTTCAGATCGACACCTGGTTTCCCTGTGAACTTGAGCCAAGTCGCTTGATGTCCTGGATTTTCCGGAGTCATTTCCAGGTAAAAGGATCGCGGATCCGACTTGGACGCATGTGCCTTATAGTCATAACCGCTGGGGCCGCCGAGCTGATCCCGGACGGTTTGATTGGGATTGAGGCCGACCGCCTTGAAGGCGTCTTTCTGCATCAGTCCCCCCGATGCATCGTCAGGTTTGCTACTCCCCATATTCTGCGGGGGCATTATGTAGCGGTCTTTCATATTGAGACCAACCAAGAGCTGAGCTGTTTCGCTCTGAGTGACTGTATGTCCACCGATGACCGATCCCGTCCCCGTTATTTTCTCCGCCATGATTGAATGTCTCCAGAATAGTTAGGTTGTCCCAAGAAAAACTAAGTTCAATCTTACAGAAAAGAAAACAACGAAAAAATACGTATTTATACCCAAGTAATTCTACGTATGTATTGCTACTGGGTAATCTCGTATAGTGCCAAGGACGTAATACATGTAAGAAAAACAGCAAGAAAACTCCTTTATCATATTGAAAAATAAAAAATATTCTAATGTCGCTATGAAATAAGAAAATCCATTCCCTCTTTTAAGCTGGGCTTGTTAATAAACCGGGAAAAAAATTTATTAAAGGAAATAACAATGGACAGTTCTCAGGAAAAGAAATCCAATAATCTTCCGATTCCCGCTCTAACCTCGCTTTTATTTGTATCGTTGGCCTTGTTGGTGCAGCAATTTATTCCTTTGGAGAGTCCTCGGCCAAAGACGGCAAATTCTGTACACTATCTTTATCCAGGTATTCAGGATGTTGATGCGCGGCTGTGGCAGGATCCGTTGACAGCGCTTCCGCAGCATGATTCATCGCCTTACGATACAGGGCTGTGTCAACAGCAGCCTCATCATGACATTTCGGCTCTGGCCTGTTCGATCATTGGTGCCCATAAAACGTCCGGAAATAAAGCCATTACTGTTATTGGCGTCATGTTTTTCGGTGGCCCCTATGCAGAAGACATTGAATTTCGAATGCGCACCCGCTATGCCGTAGTATCCGGCTTGGCGGTAAAAAACTATTTCCCGGATGATGCCGAGCATATCGGTTATTTCTCAAATTCCACGCCCACGAAATTTTTGCCCGAGAAGGTTCCTTTTGAATGGTTCAATGCCAGTAATGGTTCGCCGGTGCTTCTTTTATGGCTGGATGAAACCGCTTTTATCTCGGAACCCCTGAACGTGTCGAGGAAACTCGTCAAACTTTTTCAGGAAGAAACAGAAAATGCGGCAAGCTTTCTTAAGACGGACTCACCAGAGCTGAATTTCAAGTTCATTGGTCCCGCCAGTTCAACTACTTTGCAGGCCATGGTGACTGAACTTGAAACGGCCCAGAACGGCGACAACAAAAACGATTTGGTCGAATACCTGAAAAGTCATCCTTTCGAGTTCTATGACGCCTCAGCTTCAGGTGACCGGCTTGGTTTGACATTTCCATCCGAGAACAAGAATACAGATTTTCAGGCATACCTTAACAAACAAGGCTTAGCGTCGCTGTTGACACGGACAAGTCTGACCGACTACCAGCTTGCATCGGCAATGGTAGAAGAATTGAAGTTGAGAGGGCTGAAGATCGATTGTAAGAAAAAGCAGCTCTTCGAGCCATGCCCTAATAATAAAGACCATATCGTTCTGATCTCTGAATGGGATACGCGTTATGGTCGGAGCCTGCCAGAAGTCATGAAAAGGGCGCTTGTACCGGGGTTGGACGATTGTATTGAACAGAAAAAGAGCCAACAAGAATGCTCTCCAAAGTGGATACATCCATTCAGTTATATGCGCGGGCTGGACGGGGTCGTTCCGGGTGAAGGAAAAACGGCTGAGGAAGGTAAGTCCAGTAAGGAAAATGACAAAAATAAAAAGACAAAGTCTGAACTGGAAAGGCCGGAGGGGCAAAATCAGAAAGACTACTTGCGGCGGCTGGCGGTGCAAATCAACGATATGGAGCGGGAACTCAAAAATAAAGGCGAAAGTATCCACGCAATAGGCGTATTGGGTAGTGATGCTTACGACAAGCTGATGATACTGCAGGCACTTAAGCCAACATTTCCCAAGGCGGTGTTTTTCACCACCGACCTGGATACACGGCTCAATTATTCTGACGATTTCGAGGTGACGCGTAATCTTATCGTTTCTGCTAGCTTTGGTTTACAGCTGGACAGTGATTTTCAGAAGGCCATTCCGCCATTCAGGGATAGTTACCAGACGGCATTTTTTCTCGCTACCCAGATTGCTCTGGACAATGCTGAACAAAGCGGGAAAAACAATCAAAAGCATATCGATGACATGTTAGGCAGCGCAAGGTTGTTCGAAACCGGATTTAGCCAAGCCATACCATTGGGAGATGGTAAACATTCACTCAATCAGAAGAGTTATCATCCAGCCCAAAAACACAGGGCATGGACGAAATGGAAGCTCGTTGTCGTCAGCGTTACCCTCGTTGCCATAATACTGCTCGCCAATATTTTGAGTGAGCGCTGCCGAAAATTACGCAGAAAAGTGCAGCGATTCATCAGGCATTGCATTGTGTTTAACCTGTCAGTGTTCCGGCCAAATCCCGCTCGAGACAGGAGGCATATGTGGGCGCGAGTGCGAACGCTGCTTTTCCCGCAGGTTTTGCTGTTGATCGTGCTGGGCGTGACCGGCTATGAACTTTATTGGGGGGATCGGGGAGAACCATTTTACTGGAATGAAGGCGTCAGCATCTGGCCTACCGAATTTATTCGGCTTTTTGCCGGCATTCTCGGGTGCCTGTTTATTGCCAGGATTGCAAAAGCTGTGGAGCGTAATAAAAAGCAACTCTCAAAAAGATTCTTTTGTTGCGACAAACTTACCGCCTATCCAGCACATGATGATGGTTTACGAAAAAAAGACGGGAAATCATGGATAGATGTTCCCGTCCTGTGGAGCTGGTATTGCGTGAAGACTTCTGCCTTATTGCGCAATCGGCGCGTGCTATTGACCGCCGGTATGTCTGTGTTTGTGGGGTTTTCTCTGTTGTTCATATTTGGTTTTCCAAACACGCCTTACAGAGGGGAAGCCAGTCGTCTTGCCAACATATTAGTACAGTTATTTTGTGTGCCTGTTTTCCTGGTTCTGGGCATGATGGTGCTTGATGCTACTTGGCGTAGCGCAGATTTAATTACCCGGTTGGCCCGATCCATTTCCGTTTGGCCGGAACAAACATTGAGGCAATTTGGTTTGAGGCAGGAAACTTCCAGGCTGGGAGTCATAGATGATAATGCTCTGGACAAGCTGCGCAACGAGCTTCGTACTCAAGACAAGTATCATCTGGACGAATGGGTCGATATTCAATTTATCGCCGCTCATACCAAGGTGGTGGGGAAGTTGGTCTATTACCCCTCCATTATTCTGGTGTTGATGATTTTTGCCCGCAGCAAGATTTTCGATAACTGGGATATGCCGATTGGGCTCGCTTTAATTTTTCTGTTGAGCGGAGGCCTTACTCTGGGTTGTGCTCTTTATCTGAGGCGAGCGGCCGAACGTACGCGGCAAGTCGTCTACGGACAGATCAACGACATATTGATCGAGTTGAGCTCACGACCGGAAGAAGTTGCGCGCATGTTAGAAAAACAGGTGGCGATTGTGTTGAATCAAATCCAGAAGATTAACGAGGGCGCTTTCCTGCCGCTTTCCCAGGAGCCTGCGGTTCAGGCGTTGTTGCTGCCATTTGGCGGTTGGGGAGGGGTGACCTTGCTGGAATATTTCGTTTTGAACGGATTTTAGAGATTTTACAGCTCAAGTGCAGGTGCTGGATTAATCGGGTTCATAAGTAAAGCCGCGTATTTACAGTTTGAGTTATACAACGTATTTTCCAAAGCATGTCGTTAATGGCACATAGAAAAACCATCTATTTTTCAAAGCAAATAAATAAGGGGAGAATATGGCTGAATATACGCTCTACTATGGGACTAACCGGAATCACGAAGGCAAAGATCAATGGCACCCGGACGCCTATGGCGCGAAATTTAGCGACGACGGGATGGAAAATCTTCGTTTTGGCCTGGTGACAGTATCAGCGGATGAGAACAAAGTCGCCAAGTGGCTGAATTGGAGGATGGAAGACTGCGGCGTGGGTAACGGCGAAAGCCTCGGAGAGTATTTGGCAGATTGCGCGAAGACTGCGCATATCGAGGCATACGAAGAAACAATTAAGCCGCACATTGCTGACGTGGCGCAAAAGAGTGCGAAGTTGGGTTCGAAAGCGATGTTCTCGGATGTCATGTCGGATATGGAGGATAGCAGTGATGTATTGGTTTACATACACGGCTTCAATGTCTCCTGGTACTCCGCTGTAGGTTCGGCTTTAGCCTTGCAGCTGATGCTAGGTAACGCTCAAACTCGAGATCCACTGCAAAAAGTATTGGTTGTATTGTTTACCTGGCCCTCAGACGGATTGGCTTTGCCGTGGGTTTCATATAAATCAGACCGTTCCGAGGCAAAAGGTTCCGGCGCGGCAGTAGGGCGCGCCTTCCTCAAAGCGCGGGACTTTCTCGCGGAGTTGCGTGACCGTGCCAAAAAAGGGGGGAAAGCGTTATGCGGACAGGATATTCATTTGCTCTGCCACTCGATGGGTAACTATCTTTTACAGAGCGCACTCGCGCGAACATATGATTTCACACCGGGTAGCACCTTGCCGCGTCTCTTCGAACATATCTTTCTGTGTGCGCCGGATGTCGACGATACCGTCCTTGAGCCGGGCCAACCATTGGCGAGAATCGACCAAATAGCGCGTTATGTCACGATTTATCACAATCGTGAAGACAAGGCGATGGTAATATCGGATTACACCAAGGGCAACCCGGAACGGCTGGGCGGTACCGGTGCCGCACACCCCGCGCTGCTGCATAACAAAATTCATCAGGTCGATTGCACACCCATTGTGCATGGCATCGTAGAGCATAGCTATTACCTTGCCGGTAACGTTAATGCCGACATTCGCGCGAGCATCGATGGATGGGAGCAGGATGATTCCAGACGGTATCGGCAGCGCAATGCCACGTTGAACAATGTTTGGGCAATGAAGAAACAGGCGTGATAAAAAATGTATATTTTTTAAATTGTTTCCCCAGCTTGTGAGTGACGAATATGGAAAGAGATTTTAGTAAAGCACTTGAGCTGATTAAGATGTTTGAAGGCGTTTGCGATGGAGACCCTTCTACAATCAACTTGGATCCGTACCTATGCCCTGCCGGTTACTGGACGATAGGCTGGGGTCATGTGGTAATTGATTCTCAAGGCAAGCAAGTCAAAAGCGCGCAAAACAAAGCCATTGCCCGTTCGATCTATCCGCAAGGTATCACGAAAAGCGAAGCGGAAGTATTGTTGACAGATGACGTGCGGAAATTCTCGGCAGGCGTTGAGAATTTAGTTCACGTGGACATTAGTGACACGCGGTTCTGTGCATTGGTCAGTTTTGCTTTTAATGTTGGTATTGAAGCCGTCAAGAACGCCACATTACTAAAACTTCTAAATCAAGGTGAAGCAAGTCAAGTGCCGGCCCAGCTGTTACGGTGGACAAAATGCGGAGGCAAAGAATTGCTTGGTTTAAAACGGCGCAGAGAAGCTGAAGCTGAACTGTGGAACTCCGTAACGGCATAAAGAGGAGCTTGTATGTCTATTTTAGGGTTGACCAGGCCGGTAGCGCGTAACTTTGGCGGCGCGTGGACGCATCGTCGCCGCATAATCTACGGAATGCTCGTATTTTGTGCTTTTTGCATCATTTATTTAATGTTTCATGGCAGTGACACCCGATTAAATGAATCTATCGCGAGTTCGGCCTTTTTTTTGGCAGGCGGCGTAATTGGTTCATATGTTTTCGGAGCGGTATGGGACGATAAAAATATTGCCTCTTCAGCCGCCAGTCCTGAAGTCGGCAAATCAGAAGCGAGTCAAACGGTAATTGGAGAATTAGTCGGCGGCACGGCTGCCGTTGATGATCCCGATAAGCCATAGCAGGTGTTTAATGTAATAAAATAGGCCAAATTTTCTTATTTTCCAGTTGATCTTCAAGGGTGTGGTAATAATTGGTTGAAGATCGATCAAGCTCTATTTTCGTTCATGATAAAAAACAAAACCGAGTCTGGGCATAAAGTTTGAATGGATTTTAATTGGCAGTCTGGTTGTCGCCTTCCTGGATTAAATGCTGACGGCGGAGTAAAGATTTAACTGTTCACATATACATTGATTTAAAAAATCTGGATAATTCCCAGCCTTCAATGTACTCATCATTTTTATGGACTTCAAATTAATCAATACGGATGGCCATGCACGGCGCGGCCAGCTTAAGTTTGCCCGTGGCATCGTGGAAACGCCTATTTTCATGCCGGTCGGCACCTATGGGACGGTTAAAGCGCTGACGCCCGATGAATTGACCGGCATCGGTGCGCAGATTATTCTGGGCAATACCTTTCATTTGATGCTGCGTCCCGGCACGGATGTGATCAAGGCGCATGGCGACTTGCATGATTTTATGCAGTGGGACAAGCCGATCTTGACCGATTCCGGCGGCTTTCAGGTGTTCAGCCTGGGCGCGTTAAGAAAAATCACCGAAAAAGGCGTGACCTTCAAATCGCCGATCAACGGCAGCTCCATTTTTATGGGGCCTGAAGAATCGATGCAGGTGCAGCGCGACTTAGGTTCGGACATCGTGATGATTTTCGACGAATGCACGCCGTATCCCGCGACGGTTCAGGAAGTGGCCGATTCGATGCGCTTATCGCTGCGTTGGGCGGCGCGCAGCAAGGCGGCTCATGAGGGCAATGCGTCGGCTTTGTTCGGCATCGTGCAGGGCGGTATGTATGAGCATCTGCGCCAGGAGTCGATAGCCGGTTTGGTGGACATCGGTTTTGACGGTTACGCGATCGGCGGCTTGTCGGTCGGCGAGCCGAAGGAAGAGATGATGGCGACGCTGGATGTGGTACATGGCAAAATGCCGGTCGATAAACCGCGCTACTTGATGGGCGTGGGCACGCCGGAAGATTTGGTCGAGGCGGTCAGGCGCGGCATTGATATGTTCGATTGCGTGATGCCGACCCGAAATGCCCGTAACGGCCATCTTTTTACCACGTTCGGCGTGGTCAAGATCAGGAACAGCCAGTATGAGTTCGATACCGGCCCTTTGGATGAGTCCTGCGGCTGTTATACTTGTCGCAATTTTTCCAGAGCCTATTTGCGGCACCTGGATAAATGTAAGGAAATGCTGGGTTCGCGGCTCAATACCATTCATAACCTTTATTATTACCTGAACCTGATGCAGGGCTTGCGCGATGCGATTGAAAAGCAAGAGCTGGATATTTTTGTCAAGCAATTTTACCAACAACGAGGAAAAGCCGTGCCGACTGTGGCATAATGACGAACTTTTTTAATTACAACGCTTAATTTTAATAACAATACCCCCCCGAGGATAACCATGAGTTTTTTTATTTCTGACGCCGCAGCCGCAGCTGCTCCCGCCGCCCAATCACCAGGCATTGAAGGCATGCTGTTTCCACTGGGTATACTGGTGTTTTTTTACTTTTTGTTTTTGCGTCCACAATCAAAACGCACCAAAGAGAAGAAGGAAATGATTGCTGCGCTAACTAAAGGCTCTGAAGTGGTTACTTCGGGAGGAATTTTGGGCAAGATAGTTGATCTGGATGATAATTTCGTCAAGATTGAAATTTGCGACAATACCTTTATCCAAGTACAGCGTCATAACATTGAGAGCATGATGCCGAAAGGAACTTACAAAGCGATCACTAAAAAAGTCGCTAAAGTTTAATGTCATTGCGCGTAGGATGGTTTTCACTTCGTTTTATCCATCCTACGACATAGTTGAATTGTTGGAATAACACATGCAAAACCATTATCCACTTTGGAAAAATCTATTAGTCCTGATTGTTTTTGCGGTCGGGATTATTTATGCGTTGCCGAATTTGTACGGCGACGATCCTTCTGTTCAGGTGTCATCGACACACCCGGCTAAGCTGGTGCAGGAACAGGCAAACAAGGTCGAGTCTGCGATTAAGGGGGCCGGCTTTAATGTCAAGGCGTTTGAGTTTAAAGACGGCCGCATTTTAGTTCGGTTTAACAGTGCCGACGATCAGCTTAAAGCATCGGATTTGCTCAGGGATCAAATGGGCGACGATTATAACGTCGCGTTAAACCTGGCGCCAACCACGCCGGGTTGGTTAAGAGCGTTGGGCGCGGATGCCATGTATTTGGGTCTGGATTTGCGCGGCGGGGTGCATTTCCTGCTCGAAGTGGACATGGATGCAGCCGTCAAGCAGGCCGAAGAGCGTTACAACGATGACGTACGGCTGGCGTTAAGAAACGAAAAAATACGTTATCAATCTGTTTTGAAGGACAACGGATTCATCAAGGTTAAGCTAAGCTCGGCTGATGACAAGCCTGCGCTGTTGAAACTGCTGGCTAAGGATTTCCGCACACTGGAGGTTACTGAACCCAAAGAGCAGGATCAAGTCTGGTTGACGCTTTCTGAAAAAGAAGTGCGAGACATTAAAAAGTTTGCCGTTGCACAAAACATGACTACCCTCCGTAATCGCGTCAACGAATTGGGCGTTGCAGAACCCGTGATCCAGCAGCAAGGCGAAAACCGCATCATGGTTCAGTTGCCCGGCGTACAGGATACGACCCGTGCTAAGGAGATTCTGGGTACCACGGCGACCCTGGAATACCGTCTGGTTGATGTGGAACACGATGTGCAAAAAGCGGTCGAAGGGCATGTCCCGGTCGGCAGTCGTTTGTATACCGAGCGTAACGGTACCCCTATCCTGTTGGATCGCCGGGTTATCGTGACCGGCGATCAAATCGTCGATTCCTCTTCCGGTGTCGATCAGGACGGCAGACCTTCGGTAAATATTTCCCTGAACGGCGTAGGTGCAGCCAAAATGGGTAAATTGACCCAGGCTAACATCGGCAAGCCGATGGCGGTGGTATTCATCGAATATAAAGTCGAAACCAAAGTGGTCAACGGCCAAAAAGTCCGCCATAAAGA
>JANYKK010000006.1 GCA_025361585.1 Methylobacter sp.
AATTATAGGTATCCGCCCTTGCTTTGTCAAACGTTGAATCTGAAATGCACGACGTCGCCGTCTTTAACGATATAGTCTTTGCCCTCAAGCCGCCATTTTCCGGCATCTTTGGCACCTTGTTCGCCTTTATAATCGATGAAATCCTGATAGGCGATGACTTCGGCGCGGATAAAGCCTTTTTCAAAATCGCTGTGAATTACACCGGCCGCCTGGGGTGCGGTCGCGCCGACCGGGATCGTCCAGGCCCTGACTTCTTTGACGCCCGCTGTAAAATAGGTTGCCAGATTCAGTAGCTTGTATCCTGCTCTTACGACACGGTTTAAGCCGGGTTCTTCCAGCCCTAAGTCATCCAGAAATTCTTTCTTTTCTTCGTCATCAAGCTGGGCTATTTCCGCCTCTATGGCCGCGCAGATCGGCACTACCATCGCGCCTTCCTTGTCGGCCAGCGCTTTAACTTTATCCAATAACGGGTTGTTCTCAAAACCGTCATCCTGAACATTAGCGATGTACATGGCCGGTTTGAGCGTCATCAGGCAGAGGTCTCTGATCAGGGCTTTTTCATCCACGGTTAAAGGCAAGGTGCGTGCAGGTTCGCCTGAATCCAGTTGCTTAAAAACTTTTTCCAGCACGTCTTTTTTCGCCTGTTCATCTTTGTTGCCGGTTCTGGCCGCTTTGGTCGCACGTAACAGGGCTTTTTCGACGGAGGCCATATCGGCCAACGCTAATTCCGTATTGATGACTTCGATGTCCGAGAGCGGATCGATTTTTCCGGCGACATGGATAACGTTATCATCCTGAAAGCAGCGCACCACATGGGCTATTGCATCGGTTTCGCGAATATTAGCTAAAAACTGGTTGCCCAGCCCTTCGCCTTTGGATGCGCCCGCAACCAAGCCTGCAATATCTACAAACTCAATTGTGGTGGGCAACACGCGCTCGGGTTTTACAATGTCCGCCAGTCTGTCCATCCGGTTGTCAGGTACTGGGACTACGCCTACATTGGGGTCGATGGTGCAGAAGGGATAATTTTCGGCCGCGATTTTCGCACGGGTCAATGCATTAAATAAGGTCGATTTTCCAACGTTGGGTAAGCCAACGATTCCACAATACAGCGCCATAGAGTTCTCTGAGATTTTTGAAGAAGTGGGTGTGACAAGGGCAAGTTAACTTAAGCCAAGCCGAAACAAAGCGATAATTATACTAGCTTAGGCTTTAATCTTAAAAACTAAAACAACTGAGCGGCAAGTTATCAGGATGCAGACTCGCGTAATCCAGCTTATCCATGTTATTGTAAGACCTTAGTCGTTAGGTTTTTTCTTCACGTTCTGTGTGTTGTTCGTGGCAAATGATCGAACAAATGGTTAAACTACGTAATAGCATTGCTTACAGGTTAAGAATAAAACTTACATGTTAAAACAGACGCCGTTACATAATCTTCATCTTGAGCTGGGCGCCAAGATGGTGCCTTTTGCCGGTTACCAAATGCCATTGCACTACAGCAACGGCACATTGCACGAACATCTGCACTGCCGTAGCCATGCCGGTTTCTTCGATATTTCCCACATGGGGCAATGCCTGATTTTAGGCGAGGATGCTGTTTTCGAACTCGGGCAATTGATACCCGGAGACATTGCCGTCCTTAAACCCGGTCAGCAAAAATACACGGTATTGACCAACAATGATGGCGGTATTATGGACGACATCATCATTACCCGAATTGAATCGGGCGTGATGCTTGTTGTGAATGCCGCCTGCAAAGACAAAGTATTTAAATACCTGTACAGCCATTTATCCGGCCGCTGTTGTTTTAATGAGTTGACCAGCCAAGCATTATTTGCTTTGCAAGGCCCGGCTGCCGTATCGATCATGCAAAAATTTTCCGCCCAAGCCGCTAAGCTTTCCTTTATGCAAGCCTGTGGAACAACCATTGATGGCATAAAATGCAATATCAGCCGCTGCGGCTATACCGGCGAAGACGGCTTTGAAATCTCGGTAGGCAATGCTTACGCGGAACAATTTGCCCGCCTGCTGTTGGCTGAAGCCGATGTCGAAGCTATTGGTTTGGCGGCCAGGGATACTTTGCGCCTGGAAGCGGGGTTGTGCCTGTACGATCATGAAATTAATGAATCGATTACCCTGGTGGAAGCAGGCCTTAAATATCTGCTTAAAAAAAATCATCACCAATTTCCAGGGGCCGATAAAATCCTGGCTCAATTGCAGCACGGTTCGGAAAAAATACGCACGGGTTTGTTGGTGGAAGGCAAAATACCGGTGCGGGACGGCTGTGAGATATACGGCAGTGATGGATTGGTCGTTGGGCATGTCACCAGTGGCGGTTTTTCTCCCAGCTTGGGGCGGCCGATTGCTATGGCATTGTTGGCTCGCAGTGCGCTAGGTAAGGGTAATATGCTGTATGCGCTGGTTCGCGATCACAAGATTACCGTTACCGTAACCCCGCTGCCTTTTATTCCCCATCGTTACTATAAAAAAATTGAACCTACTCAACAGTCAGAAGCATCGGACAAGGACGATGCGGGACTGACGGATATAGCTGAAAACAGTAATTGATCCACGAAAGGTAACCGCAGAGTTTCGCAAAGTTTTTACGATAACAGCTTTGAATCTTCAATACATACCTGCCGATATGATTTCTCGCTAAGCAGGTTTTTTCGTGCTTTTCATGCTTTTCGTGGACAATGCTTGCTTCCCTGACTGTTGAGTAGGTACAAATTATGCCCCCATCTCGCCCTAACTTGGCTCAACTGGAAATGCGCGGTAATTTCATCAACCGCCATATCGGCCCCAGCCCTCAGCAAACTAAAGACATGCTGGCGGAGCTGGGCATAAGCGAACTGGAAGACATCACCGAACTGGCCATCCCGGCCAATATCCTGAACCATGAACCGTTAAAGCTAACCGAAACGATCAGCGAACGCGCGGTGATCAAGCATCTGCGCAACATGCGCGAACGCAATAAGGTTTTCACTTCGATGATCGGCATGGGCTATTACGACACCGTGATGCCTGCGGTGATCAAGCGCAATGTGCTGGAAAATCCCGCCTGGTATACCGCTTACACGCCTTATCAGGCCGAAGTCAGCCAGGGGCGGCTAGAAGCATTACTGACTTTCCAGCAAGTCATTATTGATTTGACCGGCATGGAATTAGCTAACGCCTCGCTGCTTGATGAGGCCACGGCGGCGGCGGAAGCCATGACCATGTCGCGGCGCTTGTCCAAAAGCACTGCCAACAGCATTTTCGTCGATCAGGACTGCCATCCGCAGACTATTGCAGTGATTCAAACCCGCGCCCGTTCTTTAGGTTATGAAGTTATCGTTGCCGATCCTTATCACGATTTAGAGCAGCATGATTTTTTTGCGTTGCTGGTGCAATACCCTGGCGGCAAAGGCGAAATAAGAAACCTGACCACAGTCACCGCCATCGCTCAAGCCAAATCAGCATTAGTCACAGTAGCGGCGGATTTGTTAGCGCTGGTGTTGCTTAAACCGCCCGCCGAATTCGGTGTCGACATCGTGGTCGGCAACTCCCAGCGTTTTGGCGTGCCGATGGGTTACGGCGGCCCCCATGCCGCGTATTTTGCGACCAAAGACGAATACAAACGCTCTGTCCCTGGTCGTATTATCGGCGTGTCCAAAGACAGCCACGGCCAGCTTGCTTTGCGCATGGCGCTGCAAACCCGCGAGCAGCATATCCGCCGGGACAAGGCCACCAGCAACATCTGCACGTCTCAGGTGCTGCTCGCCGTGATTGCCGGGTTTTATGCGGTTTATCACGGCGCGGATGGCTTACGGCTAATCGCAGGCCGGGTGCATCGCTACACGCAAATCCTGGCGGCAGGCATTGCCCAGCTGGGTTATTCAGTACTGAACGAGTGTTATTTCGACACCTTGGTGATCAGCATCCCGAACCGGGCAAAACGTATCGCCGCCCAGGCCGCAGAAGCCAATATCAACCTGCGTGTTATCGATGCCGACCATATTGGCATTTCGTTGGATGAAACCACCACGAGGGGCAACTTAAGGGATGTCTGGCAGGTTTTCGCATCCGCTACTGCCGACCTTCCCGACATCAATGGCTTGGATGCTACGGTGGGTGAATGTATCCCGGAAGCCTTATTGCGTAACGACAAAATCCTGCAACATCCGGTGTTCGACCTCTATCATTCGGAAACCGAAATGATGCGTTATATGCGGCGATTAGCTAGGCGCGATATAGCGCTGGATCGCTCGATGATCCCCTTAGGTTCCTGCACGATGAAGTTGAACGCCGCGACCGAGATGCAGACAATTTCCTATTATGAATTCAACGCGCTGCACCCATTCGCGCCGATGTACCAGACCCATGGCTATCACCAGATGTTTGCCGAACTGGAAGACATGCTGTGCGACCTGACCGGCTTCGATGCGTTTTCTTTGCAACCCAATGCCGGTTCCCAGGGCGAATACACCGGCCTGCTAGTCATCCGCAAATACCATGAAGTCAGGGGGCAGGCGCAGCGCAATATCTGCCTGATACCCGCGTCCGCGCACGGCACCAACCCGGCCAGCGCGGCGATGGCCGGGCTTAAGGTTGTGGTCGTCGCCTGCGATGACAACGGCAATGTCAGCCTGGATGATTTACGTCAGAAAGCTGCCGAATACCAAGATACGCTGGCCGCATTAATGATTACCTATCCGTCCACGCACGGCGTGTTTGAACAGGCGTTCCGGGAAATCTGCGACCTGATCCACCAACACGGCGGGCAGGTTTATCTGGACGGCGCCAATTTTAATGCGCTGGTGGGATTGAGTCGTCCCGGCAAAATCGGTGCCGATGTCGCCCATCTTAACCTGCATAAAACCTTCTGCATTCCGCATGGCGGCGGCGGCCCTGGCGTCGGCCCGATAGGCGTTGGCGCGCATCTGGCTCCGTTCCTGCCCGACCATCCGGTCGTTGAAGGCGTGAATCCTGCCAAAGGCGAACACGGCACCATCGGCACCGTATCCGCCGCGCCGTGGGGTTCGGCCAGCATCTACACCATCTCCTGGGCGTATATCGCGATGATGGGCGCCGCCGGATTAAAACGCGCAACACTGACCGCGATCCTGAACGCCAATTACATCGCCAAACGGCTAGCGCCGTATTACCCGATTTTATACACCGGCAAAAACGGCTGGGTCGCGCATGAATGCATTATCGATTGCCATGAGTTCAAAAAGACCAGCAATGTCAGTGTCGAAGACATCGCCAAACGGCTGATTGACTATGGCTTTCACGCGCCCACCGTGTCGTTCCCGGTCGCTGACACCTTGATGATAGAACCTACAGAAAGTGAAAATAAAGCAGAGATAGACCGGTTTTGCACCGCGTTAATTGCCATCCGCCACGAAATTAAAGCCATAGAAACCGGTGAGGCAGATGTCGAAAACAACCTGTTGCATAATGCGCCGCATACCCACCGCTTGCTGCTGGAAGAATGGAATCTGCCATACTCCAAACAGCAGGCTTTTTTCCCCAATAGCGATCAGCATGACGACAAATACTGGCCGCCGGTCGGGCGTATCGATAATGTCTATGGCGACCGGCATGTGTTTTGTAGTTGCCCGCCGGTGATAGGGGATGAATAACTGATAAAAAAATCATCACGAAGACACGAAGACACGAAGAACACGAAGGAAATCAGAGTAAAAACTTCGTGTCTTCGTGGTGAATAATTACGCTACTTAAGTACTTATCAAACCCGCAACGGCGTAACTTTTCCGGTCATGCGGTAATTCCGGTAATCTTCAACAACCTGGGCATGATCGAATGCCAGCACGGCGGGAAGATTGTCGAAGGTAAAAATGCCGAAGTTTTTCGCATCATCGGCAGCGGTAGGCATTCCGGTGGCTTCAGCAATATAGACAGCGGTGACGGTATGGTTGCGGGAGTCGCGTTCGGGATTGGAGTAAATACCTAGCAAAGCCGTCAGCGTAATATCGAGGCAGGTTTCCTCTTTGGCTTCGCGGATCGCGGCATGTTCCATCGTTTCGCCAACATCGACAAAGCCACCCGGAATCGCCCAGCCGTAAGGCGGATAGGCGCGCTCGATCAATACAAAAGGCCTATCAGGCTGGTCGATCAGTTCGATTAGAATATCGGCTGCCAGCAAAGGGGTGACGGGTTTGGACATGGTATCTCCTGATAGCGGGTGTGGGTGGTGCAATATATCACAAGCTTTCATGCTTATTCCCGGTTTCAAAAGATCATGAAACCGGGTAAAGTTGAAACCATCAAGCCGAACAAATGTCCCAAGGAAACCATGAACTGCCCCAAGTGCCGACACGAACTGCAAGTTCAAAGTGAAGCCTGCCCCCAGTGCGGCATCGTATTTGAAAAATATTTGAAATACCACCCAGTACAGGTCGAGCAGCAAGACGATCAGCCGCCCATTGTGACGCTGTATGAAGAAAATAAAGTTCAGCCGCTGACGCAGTTTTTGCTCCACGAGGCACAGCCAGCCACGTTGGCGTATTTTTTAGGTAGGCCGATTATTCTGCTGGGGCTTATTATTTGGAGCTGGCAGCTGATCGGCGCACCCATCGAAAGCAATGCGGTCGGGAACTCTTTTTTGCATCTGATCAATCTGCCGTTTCATGAGGCGGGACATATTATTTTCAGGCCGTTCGGCGCATTTATCACCTCATTAGGCGGTACGCTGGGGCAGCTGCTAATGCCGTCAATCTGCATGAGCGTGTTATTATTTAAAACACGCGATCCGTTCGGTGCATCGGTCGCGTTATGGTGGGTCGGCGAGAATTTTCTCGATATTGCGCCGTATATAAACGATGCGCGGGCAGGGCAGTTGCCGCTATTGGGCGGAAATTTCGGCCATTCCGCACCCTATGGTTTTCACGACTGGCAATACCTTTTGACCGAGTCCGGCCTGTTGCAATACGACCATGCGCTGGCCAAAACGGCTTTTGTGATAGGTTCGGTCATTATGCTGCTGTCGATGGTGTGGGGTGGGCTTTTGTTGGTCAGGCAACATAAGGAACTAGCTAATAGTAATTTTCCTGAATCCTGAAGAGCCATGTCCGTACAAAGCTTTAGTTTTAGGGGAGGGGATGATCGTCGTCCGCAGTTGTAGACAACTTAAGCAGCACCAGCCACGCTTCCGGGCTATTTAACGCCTTAAACCGTTTTACTTTTGTCGTATTAAAAGCCCTGAATTCCTTTTTCTTCTGTGTTCGAGATTGAATTATCATCCGTCGAAATCACCTTTGCTCTCGAATCGAGCAATCAAAGCCATAAAAATAAAGGGCAGTCCCTTCGGTTGTCGCGTTTTCATTCGTCTCGTTCCCACTCGCTACGCCGCGAGTTTTTTTGCTAGCGTAACACAGGACGTGGTGCATCCCATAATGCATTCCCACGTAGCGCATGGGAAAGAGCTGAGAGTGATGTAGGGTGGTTTCGCGCCAGCAAACCGCCAATCAAAGCACAACGCCGATTATAGTCTTTCGCAGTTGGGCGGATTGCCTAGCGGCGAATCCACCCTACAATTCATCCACCTTACAGCGTTATCATTCCCACACCGTAGCGTGGGAATGATGAACTATTCACCAGCACATTGAACGCCATCGAAACTAGCGTGATCATCAGCCTGCGAACCCCAAAGCTCAGAATAAAACCCTTGCTCCAGCCAGCGATGAAACGAAGAATAAGGCCAATCCCGCACATTTTTGACTAAGCCATGTTTTACCGGGTTGAAATGCAGGTAATCGAGATGGTTTTGGTAATCAAGTTCGTCGCGCAACGCATGCTCCCAAAATCGCCGTTGCCAGACGCCGCGCCGCCGGTAGCGCAGACGGGAAGCCGTCACCGATTGTTCGGCGCCGCCCAAGGCCAGCCAATTTTGAGTGAAGTGTTTTTTGATGACGCCCCAGCGTTTCGAGTAATCACAGTCATCCGGGGGCAGCGTCCATATCGCATGAATATGATCGGGTAAGATCACCAGCGCATCGACGCGGAACGGCAGATGTTGTCGGCAGTGACGAAGTGCATCCCGTAAACAGTCCCGCGCACGATCATTGGCCAAAATAGCCGCGCGCCGTTCCGTCACCACCGTAAAGAAATACGACCCGCCCGGCACATAACAGCGACGATAATCGGACATCACAACCCCCGGTTGGGTACGCATCACGTACCGTGGTTAAATTTTTGCGGCGGAGCCAATCCCCGCACGAGAAACATATTAAGCGACGGGAATTGTTGTAGGGTACGCACCGCGTACCGTTTTCAAATTTTTCCGATGAATCAAATCCTAAAAGGTACGCGGTGCGTACCCTACCGGGCTAACAAGTTATTATCTGGATTTGGATAACATTTAATTTAAGCATGTTATCCAGCATTATTTTCAAAAGTTGTATGCCGCTATAAATCCCATTTCCCCATCACCCACACTTAGATTCCCCACAATTCAAACAAGTCATGCACCCATCCATCAACACCATCGCCTTGGTGCTGCACTTGACGCATAACACGGCTTTTTCAGGAAACGCCTGGTCTTCCGATTCGCCATGATGGGCTTCAAACTCCCGGCGTTTTTCTTCAAGATACTGTTTCTGGTAATCGGACATCGCTGGCGGTTTGATCATGCCGATATGCTTCAAATGCGACTCGATAGCGTGGCCGATTTCGGCAACCAGCGAGGGCATGAATACGCCGCCTTTTTTGAAATAGCCGCCGCGCGGGTCGAATACCGATTTCATTTCTTCGATCAGGAAGCAGGCGTCGCCGCCTTTACGGAATACCGCCGAGATCAGCCGGGTCAGCGCCAGCACCCACTGGAAATGCTCCATGTTTTTGGAGTTGATGAAAATCTCGTAAGGGCGGCGCTCTTCGTGGGCGGTGCCGGGGTTCAGGATCATGTCGTTGATGGTGATG
>JANYKK010000008.1 GCA_025361585.1 Methylobacter sp.
GTCGAGCGCAAAGCCAGACATATCACCCTATTTGAATTGAAGTTGCTGGATTTTTCTAAAGATCAGTTGGTGCTTGAGGTGTTTTGTTCAAAAGGCACTTATATCCGCTCGCTGGCGGAAGACATCGGACATGAGCTGGGCTGCGGCGGAACGGTAAAGGAATTGCGTCGCCTGGAAGCGGGTCAGTTTACTATTGAAAATGCCAGAACCATCGAACAGTTAATGGCAATGGATCAGCAAAGTTTGTTGCAAAGCCTGATTCATGTCGATAAACCCTTGGAAGCTCTGCCCGCTGTGCAATTGTCTGATGAGCAGACCATTTGCATCAAGTATGGACAGTCGCTGAATCTATTGTCCTTCGATGAACCCAAGACCAACACAATGGGCACAAGCCTGGAAAATAGCCAAGGTACGGTGCGACTGTATAACGACACCGTGTTTTTAGGTTTGGGAGAAATGCTAAGGGATGGTAAACTAGCGCCGAAAAAGTTGTTTAATATGTAGGGGCGGATTCGCCCCTACAGCAGAAGAATACACCTGCTTCTACACCCTATCGTGGAAGCAGTGTAGTTAAGGAGTCGCCAATTAGGGCGGCTTTATTTTTAATTTTTAATCTAAATAGGGATTACAAATGCCATTTACAGCAGAACAAAAAAAAGCGGTCGTTGAGGCCTATCGTCAATCAGAAACCGATACCGGTTCGCCTGAAGTACAAATCGCTTTATTGACAGCGCACATCACTCATTTGACACCGCATTTTGCAGAACACAAAAAAGATAACCATTCTCGTCGCGGATTGTTGCGCATGGTTAACCAGCGTCGCAAATTGTTGGATTATCTAAAGAATAAAGACCTAAACCGTTACCGTACCTTGATTGAACGTCTCGGGTTACGCAAATAACAGAACAAAGAAACGGCACATAACTTTGTGCCGTTTTTGTTTTACACTTCATGGATTGAACAACAATCAACCAACCTACGCAAAGGAACCTTATAGTGAATCCTATCAGGAAAGAATTTCAGTACGGCGATAGACTCGTTAAATTAGAAACTGGTGAAATAGCCCGTCAAGCAGACGGCGCTGTGATGATCGATGTAGAAGGTACGACTCTGTTGGTTACCGTCGTCGGTAAAAAACAGCCTAGCGGCGGCGACTTTTTCCCGCTGACAGTTAACTACCAAGAAAAAACCTATGCAGCCGGTAAAATCCCCGGCGGTTTTTTTAAGAGAGAAGGCCGTCCCAGCGAAAAAGAAACTTTAACCTCTCGCCTGATTGACCGGCCTATCCGTCCTCTTTTCCCCGAGGGCTATACCAACGAAGTGCAGATTATTGCCACCGTCGTTTCACTCAATCCTGAAGTCGATCCCGAAATTCCTGCTTTGCTGGGCGCCTCTGCCGCATTGGCAGTTTCCGGTTTGCCGTTTAACGGCCCGGTAGGTGCAGCTACAGTCGGTTACAAAGATGGCGGTTATTTATTAAACCCAACCCCTGCCGCACTGAAAGAATCGCAGCTGGAATTGGTTGTAGCCGGAACCGCACATGCCGTATTAATGGTTGAGTCTGAAGCCGACAATCTGTCGGAAGAAGTGATGCTGGGTGCGGTATTATTCGGTCATCAGCAAATGCAGGTTGCCATTAACGCGATTAACGAATTTGCGGCGGCGGCAGGTGCAGGCGTTGTTGAGTGGGTAGCCCCCGAAGTTAATGTCGAACTTAAAAAACTGGTAACTGACGAAGTTGAAGCTGGCATTAAAGCCGCTTATCAAATCGCTGAAAAACTGGTCAGACAAGAAAAACTGAAAGGGATCAGGGATGCCGTAGTTGAAAAACTGGTGGCCAATGGCGAGTATGCGGAAAGCGACATACGCGGCATTATCGAGCATCTGGAATACCGCATCGTCCGTAACGCAATTCTGAACGAAAGCAAACGTATCGACGGTCGCGCTTTAGACAAAATCAGGCCGATTACGATCAGAACCGGCGTATTGCCAAGAACCCATGGTTCGGCACTGTTTACCCGTGGCGAGACCCAGGCTATTGTGGTTGCAACACTCGGCACACAACGCGATGCGCAAATCATCGATGCGCTGGCCGGTGAGTACAAAGAACCGTTCATGCTGCATTACAACTTCCCTCCGTACAGCGTTGGCGAAACCGGCTTTGTCGGCTCGCCAAAACGTCGCGAGATCGGTCATGGCCGCTTGGCAAAACGCGGCGTTGCCGCCGTATTGCCTAACATGGATGAATTCCCGTACACCATTCGCGTGGTTTCAGAAATCACCGAATCCAACGGCTCAAGCTCCATGGCTTCGGTTTGCGGCAGCAGCTTGGCGTTAATGGATGCCGGTGTGCCGATCAAATCGCCGGTTGCCGGTATCGCGATGGGCCTGATTAAAGAAGGCGACAGCTTTGCGGTATTGTCCGACATCATGGGCGATGAAGATCACCTGGGCGACATGGACTTTAAAGTTGCAGGTTCCGTAGACGGCATCACCGCGCTGCAAATGGACATCAAGATCGACGGCATTACCGCAGAAATCATGAAGTCAGCTTTGGAGCAAGCAAAACACGGTCGTTTGCATATCCTGGGCGAAATGAACAAGGCGTTGTCTGCCACCCGCGAAGAAATGTCCGATTTCGCGCCGCGTATCATCACTTTCAAAATCGACCCGGCCAAAATCCGCGAAGTTATCGGCAAGGGCGGCGCAACTATCCGCAGCATTACCGAACAGACCGGTGCCAGCGTCGATTTAACCGATGACGGTATCGTTAAAGTAGCCTCTGTCGATAAAGCCGCCGGTGAAGAAGCCCGTCGTTTGATCGAAGAAATTACCGCTGAAGTCGAAGTCGGTAAAGTCTACGAAGGCAAAGTGGTCAGATTGATGGACTTTGGCGCTTTCGTGACCATCCTGCCCGGCAAAGACGGCTTGGTTCATATCTCGCAAATTTCAGATGAACGCGTTGATAAAGTCAGCGATAAACTGAATGAAGGCGATGTGGTCAGAGTCAAAGTGCTCGAAATCGACCGTCAAGGCCGAGTCAGATTGAGCATGAAAGAAGTCGAAGTAGAGGAATAACCTGTATTGTTGCCGCTCTAACAAGAGTGGCTTTAAGGGTATAAAAAAGGGATTGTGATTCGTCACAATCCCTTTTTTTTTGCCCTGGTAGGTGCGAGATGATCCCCGCTGGATTTGTCTACGGCGCGTAATGCGTTTCAATATAGCGTTGCACGATTTCCTGAAACTCTTCAGCGATTCGGTCGCCTTTTAGCGTGACGGTTTTTTCGCCATCTTCATAAACCGGCGCTACCGGCGTTTCGCCGGTGCCGGGCAGGCTGATGCCGATATTGGCGTTTTTGCTTTCGCCCGGCCCATTGACCACACAACCCATCACCGCCACTTCCATGGTTTCAACGCCTGGATATTGGGTGCGCCAGACCGGCATTTGATCGCGCAAATAGCTTTGGATGTCCATCGCCAGTTTCTGGAAATAATCGCTGGTGGTGCGACCGCAACCGGGGCAGGAGATGACCATCGGGGTGAATGACCTAAAACCCATGGTTTGCAGAATTTCCTGGCCGACAATCACTTCCTGGGTTCTGGATGCGCCGGGTTCCGGTGTCAGGGAAATGCGGATGGTGTCGCCGATGCCTTGCTGCATCAACACCGATAAAGCGGCGGTCGATGAGACGATGCCTTTGGAACCCATGCCCGCTTCGGTCAAGCCCAAATGCAGCGCGTAATCGCAGCGTCTGGAAAGGTCTTGGTAGATTTCGATCAGTTCCTGCACGTTGCTGATTTTGCAGGACAGGATGATTTTGTCTTTGCCAAGGCCCAGTTCTTCGGCTTTAGCCGCGCTTTCAAGCGCTGACAGCACTATCGCTTTGCGGGTGACGGCGGCTAAAGGTTCGGGCGTTTGCAGGCTTCTGTTTTCATCCAGCAAGCGGGTCAGTACCGATTGATCCAAGCTGCCGCCGTTAACGCCGATGCGTACCGGTTTGTTGTACTGGCAGGCGAATTCAATCATTTGCTGAAATTGCGGGTCACGGCTTTTACCGCGTCCTACATTACCCGGATTGATGCGGTATTTGTCCAAAGCCTGGGCGCAGTCGGGGTATTTTTCCAACAGTTTATGGCCGTTAAAATGGAAGTCGCCGACGATGGGCGTCGAGTTGCCTTTTTTATCCAGCTGGTTGCGGATTTCGGCAACGGCTGCTGCCGCTTCCTCGGAATTGACCGTGATGCGGACAAGCTCGGAACCGGCGGCGGCCAGTTCGATGATTTGGTTAACGGTTGCGGTGATATTGGCGGTATCGGTATTGGTCATCGATTGAACGACGATAGGCGCGCCGCCGCCGACTTTAACGTTGCCGACTAAAACTTGATGGGTAATTTTTCTTAAAGCGTGAGACATATATAAAATCTTTTGAAAAAGGTTACAGTTATCTGGAAGAATTTTGTTAAATTATACGCCGATACAGGCCATTGAGTAGAGTTTAGTGTGAGGATAAATTATTTTTCCGATGTACATTTGGAGTTCGGATTACTGGAAGCGCCCGATAACGAGGCCGACATTGTTATCGCGGCAGGCGACATCGGTATTGGTACGCAAGGCGTGGACTGGCTTAAGACATTGAATAAACCGGTTATTTACGTCGCCGGAAATCATGAGTTTTATACGCATGAATATCAACAAATGTTGCAGTCGATCCGTAAGCAATGCGCGGGCAGCAATGTGCATTTTCTTGAAAACGATTACCTCATATTTCGGGGCGTGCGTTTTTTAGGCTGCACATTGTGGGCCGACCTGTTTGTTGAGGGCGACAAAAAGGCCGCATCTTTGGGTAAGGCTTTAAATGATTTCAGGCGAATTAAATTTGATGATAAGGCTTTTGGTGCTATAGAGTTTAGTCAGTTGTATCAAAGTTCAAAGGAATGGCTGGAGCAGCAATTAGCAGAGCCGTTTTCCGGAAAAACGGTCGTCATAACGCATCATGCGCCTTCCCAGTGGAGTTGGAATGAGTCGCCTAATGAACTTAGGAAGCTGGCGTATTGCAACGATTTGAAATCATTGCTGCATGAATACGAGATTGCCGCTTGGTTCCACGGCCATGTGCACAGTTCGGTGGATTACCGGATAGCGGATGCCAGAATATTGTGTAATCCCCGAGGTTATGTCGGTACAAAAATCGTACCCGGTTTTGATCGGAACCGGATGGTCGATATTTAGGCTTAGGCCGACAGATCGATTTGGGTTCCCAGCTGGTCTTTATTGCCATTTTGGCTTTCCTGGTTTTTCTGCAACAATTCGGCCTGCGCTTGTGCGGCCATTGCCGTTGCGCTTGCCGCAGCCGCCAGATCCGGGCCTGAAGGTTGCGCCGGAGCCAGGGCGGCTCTTCTGATGGTGTCGGCTTTTCGTATGGTTGCGGCTGGGTCGCCGGAAACCGGGGAGGTGTCTATGCTGACCTCGCCGCCAATCGCGTACCGAGCGCCATCGGGGCCTTGCTGATAGCTAAAACTTGCGCCGCTGGTGGCGATGCTGCCGGCGGCCAGATGCGCCGCTTCATGCGCCCTGACTTCGGCGTCTCTTTGTTTAAGTTCGCGGATGACTTTTAGATCGCCTTCGGACAGTTCCCCGGCTTTTTTATCGTCGGTTGATTTGGAATCAGCAGATTTTAATGCGGGGTCTTGTTTTGATTTTTGGTTCGGATCGTTTATTGGGGCGAACGCTTGCCGCTGAGCATAACCAGATAGCGGGGCGGAGAATATATTGCTGGATACGGAAGAAATCATGATGCACCTTCACACCAGATTAAATAAATATTTTTACAGTTTAATAAACAATCGGTTAATAGTCTATCGATAAAGTTAAAGATTTTTTAACGTATAATGTTCGCATTTTATCCGGCTGTTTTTGATGTCCACCCCCGATCTTTTTAAGCAACTCACCCATCAGTTAGCGCATTGTCTTAACCAGGACAGGCACGCATTGAAGCGGCAATTAGATCGCTGCCGCAGCAAAAAATCGCCGGAAGAATTAACTGCGTTGGCCGGACGGATTGAACGGTCTGTCGCGGCCAGGAACAAGCGTCTCGCCAGTATTCCCGCGCTGACATTTCCCGATTTGCCGGTCACCGGCAAAAAAGACGACATCGCCAAGCTGATACAGGAAAACCAAGTAGTGATACTGTGTGGCGAAACAGGTTCCGGCAAGACGACTCAGTTGCCCAAGATTTGCCTGTCGATAGGCCGGGGCGCGGCAGGGTTTATCGGCCATACCCAGCCTAGGCGGATTGCCGCGCGCACCGTCGCCGACCGCATCGCGGAAGAACTCGGCGAACCGATGGGCAAGTCGGTTGGTTACAAAATCCGCTTTAACGATAAAACCCACGCCGAATCGTTAATTAAACTGATGACCGACGGTATTTTGCTGGCCGAGTCGCAAAACGATCCTTATTTAAACCAATACGACACGATTATTATCGATGAGGCGCACGAGCGCAGTTTGAACATCGATTTTTTGATCGGTTACATGAAGTGGCTGCTGCCGAAACGCCCCGATCTAAAGCTGATCATCACCTCGGCAACTATTGATACGCAACGCTTTTCCTCGCACTTTAACAACGCACCGATTATTGAGGTTTCAGGGCGGACTTATCCGGTGGAAATGCGTTATCGGCCTATCGAGCAGGACGAAGAGGATGATGACCAATCCGCCGGGAGCGGATTGGCACGCGTAGCGCCCGAAGGGGCACGGGCAGCATGGACAGCCCGTGATGAAACTGGAGATGAGTTGCAAAACGCAATACTCGATGCCGTCGATGAACTGTACCGCGACTTACGCGGCGACATCCTGATTTTCCTCAGCGGCGAGAGAGAAATTAGGGAAACCGCCGATTCGTTGAAAAAGTTCCATCCGACGCTCTATGAGATTCTGCCGCTGTATTCGAAACTCAGCGTCAGCGAGCAGGAGCGGGTTTTTAAGCCTAAGGGCGGAAAAATACGCATCGTGCTGGCGACCAATGTCGCGGAAACCTCGTTAACCGTGCCGGGTATCCGCTGCGTGATCGATACCGGTCATGCCCGGATCAGCCGTTACAGCCATCGCAGCAAAATCCAACGTTTGCCGATTGAGCGCATCTCGCAATCTTCCGCCAACCAGAGGGCAGGGCGCTGTGGTCGTGTCGCCGAAGGTATTTGCATCCGGCTGTATTCGCACGACGATTATCTCGCCAGACCGGAGTTCACCGAACCGGAAATCATGCGCACCAATTTGTCTGCGGTTATTTTGCAAATGATCTCGCTGAATCTCGGCGACATCGAAGACTTCCCGTTTATTGAGCCGCCTGAAGACAAGATGATCCGCGACGGCAAAACCGTGTTGCATGAAGTCAACGCGCTGGACAAAGCGGGCAAGCTCACCGAAGTCGGCAAACAGTTAGCCAAATTCCCGACCGACCCGAAGCTAGCCCGGATGCTGATTGCCGCCGCGCATGAGCATTGCCTGACTGAAGTTGCGATTATCGTTTCCGTACTAAGCGTGCAAGACCCGAGAGAAAAGCCCGCCGATAAAATGCAGCAGGCCGATGCCAAACATGCGGCCTTCCGTCATCCCGAGTCCGATTTTTTAACGTTGTTAAATATCTGGAATACCTACGAGGACAAGAAAAAACACCTGTCCAACAGCAAGCTGCGCAAATATTGCACCGACAATTTCCTGTCATATATGAGAATGCGCGAGTGGTTCGACATCCACGCACAAATCATGCAGGTGGTTAAGGGCGATTTAAAGATGACCCCGAACACCGATGATCCGGGTTATGAAAAAATTCATCGCGCGTTACTGCCAGGTCTGTTGTCCAATATCGGTTTCCGCCATGAGCAATACGAATACCTCGGCGCACGCGGACTGAAATTCTTCATCTTCCCCGGTTCCGGCCTGCATAAGCTGAAACCAAAATGGATTATGGCGGCGGAACAGGTCGAAACCAGCAAGGTTTATGCGCGCAATGTCGCCAGAATCGAGCCGGAATGGATAGAGCAATGCGCTGAGCATCTGGTCAAACACAACTATTACGATCCGCATTGGGAAAAGAAGTCTGCGCGTTGCATGGTGTCTGCACGTACCTTGTTGTACGGCTTGACGCTGCAAGCCGGGCGCAAGATTCCCTATGACCATGTCGATGCCAAGGCCACCAGGGAGATTTTTATCCGCTCGGCGCTGGTCGATCATGATTACCACAGCAACGCGCCGTTTTATGTCGCCAACCAGAAACTGCTCGAAGAAGTGGGCATGATTCAGCATAAAGGCCGCCGGGTCGATCTGGTCGAGGATGAGCAATGGCTGTATCAGTTCTACGACAGCAAACTGCCGCCCGAGGTTGTCAGCGGCGTTACGTTGGATACTTGGCGCAAAACCGCCGAACGCGCGAACCCTAAAATTCTGTTCCTAACCAAGGAGGATTTAACGCGGGAGCAGGAGGAAGACTATGTCAACGAATGGGATTTCCCGAACACATTCCCAAGCCAGAGCTTGGGAACGAGCGGCAACCTGACTATCCCGCTGCAATACCGGTTCGAACCGGGACACGACGAAGACGGCGTCACCGCGATCATCCCGGTGCATCAATTGAACCAAGTTTCGCAAACGCCGTTCGATTGGCTGGTGCCGGGCTTGCTGGAAGAAAAATGCATCGCCCTTATTAAAGCCCTGCCCAAGAACATCAGGAAACACTTTGTGCCGGTGCCTGAAACCGTCAAACAATGCCTTGAAATCGAGCCGGACTTTAAAGGTTCGTTGCAGGAATGGCTCGGCAACCGCTTAAGGAAACTGACCGGCGAAGCGATTCCGTTAAATGCCTGGAATACTGAAGCCCTGACCGATCATTTGAGGATGAATTTCAGGGTTGTGGATGATCAAGGCCAATTGCTGGATTACGGCCGCGACCTGAAAAAAATGCAGCTCAAGCACACCGCCAAAGCCGGGGACAGCTTCGACCAGATTGCCGCCGCCGAGCTGAACTACACCGGCTGCATCGGTTGGGCCTTCGACGACCTGCCGGAGACTTACCAGTTCATCCAGAAGGGGCAGTCCTTTGTCGGCTTCCCGGCAATTATTGATGAAGGCGATGCGGTCGGCGTGCGTATTTTCGATACCGGGCAAAAAGCCGCGCTCCAGCATCAGGCTGGGTTAATGCGCCTGTTCCAACTGCAACTGAGCAAGGAATGCACGTATGTCAGTAAAAACATGCCGAAGTCGGCGGCTTCGGAACTGGCTTATAACCGCCTGCCCAAACACCCGATGATCGGCGGCGACAAGGAATCGTTGTTCAAAGACGACATGCTGTATTTGATCATGCATAGCGTATTCGTCGAAGGCCGGATCATCCGCAGCCAGCAGGCGTTCGAGCAAAGCCTGCAAGCCAACAAAGGCAGTCTGGTCAGCGCCGCCAACGAGGCCGGGAAAGTCGCACTGGAAATCATGGAACTTTACGGCGTGCTCAAAGCCCAGCTCGACCGCTTCAACGCCAACGACCCGCTGGCGAAAGACATCAACGAGCAATTGAACCTGCTGATATACAACGGCTTCATCCGCAACACGCCGTACGAGCAATTCAAAGCGATACCGCGCTACTTGAAAGCCGCGCAATACCGCCTGGACAAACGCGACAACACCCTGCAAAAAGTCCAGGACATAACCCGTTACGCGACGCGGTTCTGGCAGGATGTGGTCAAGAAGCTGAAAAAAGAACAGTTCGTGCCGGAACAAGACCCGTATCGTTGGATGCTGGAGGAGTTCAGGGTGTCGCTGTTTGCGCAGCAGCTTAAAACTGCTTATCCGGTTTCGGCAAAGAGGATGGATAAGGTTTGGGATGAGAGGGGATAAAATGTAGGGTACGCTACGCGTACCTTCGTCCAAACTAAGAATATAAGGGGATCATTCCATAGCCGAGCAATCCAAATCATCGAATTCCATAATCCCATGAGCTTTGCTTCCCCAATCCGCCGGGTAAGCGCCTTGCTTAACCCAACGATGAAAAGTTGAATGCGGCCAATCCTGCACCGATTCCACGTACCCATGCTTAACAGGGTTGTAATGGATATAATCGAAATGCCGTGCGTAATCTTCCTCGTCCCGCAGGGCATGTTCCCAAAATCGGCGTTGCAAAACCCCGCTCCGCCTTTGCCGAATCCTCGAGCTGCTAACCGCTTGTTCGCAGCCGCCTGCGGCCAGATACGCTTTGGTGAATTCCTTTTTGATCCACCCCAATCGTGCCGAATAACGGGTATCGCCCTCCGGCAAAGTTAATATGGCGTGAAAATGATTGTCGAGCAAAACCAGGGCATCAATTCGAAACGGCCAACGTCGGCGGCATTCATCAATGGCAGTGCGTAGGAAAGCGCGGGAAGTATCCGTACAAAGAATCGAAGCCCGCCGTTCCGTTACCACAGTGAAGAAAAAAGAGCCGCCGGGTACATAAGCGCGCCGGAAATGGGACATAAGCGGAATACCGAAACGTAAAAATAAAAAATGTAGGGTACGCTGCGCGTACCGCATTGTGGGTGAGATTGATTTTAGCATGGTGTGGATTTTTGAGAGCATGATTGATGCGTTAGGCTTTAAGGTACGCGCAGCGTACCCTACATGGCTGTTGTTTGATCTTTAGCGACTATCGTCATTAAGGTATTACGTTTTTATTCTAAAAGGGAAAAAATCATGTCTGAGCAAGAAAAGGATAAACCAATCGTTTTTAAAAGCAATCGAACTAATGATTGCAGAACCTGAAAAAATTCAAGATCAAGCATTAACGCTAAAGAATAAATACATAGAACGATACCAGGATGATCGCTCAATGGAAGAGATAGAAGAATATGCGGCAAACAAAATCATAGCTAATTATTCATACTATTCCGCTTTCGCGGGTGGCGCAACTGCATTGGCGGGTGTAGTGCCTGGCATTGGAACGGCTATTAGTGCATTTGGCGGAGCCACAGCAGATACGGCTCTTACCATGAAATATCAAATTGAAATGACTATGGCTATTGCAGTTATTTATGGTCATGACATTACAACTGCTGAAGCTCAAAATATTTGTTTTATTGTTGCAGGACTAGGTGCAATAAACGAAGTAGCCAAAGAAGGTGGCAAAGAGATAACTAAAAAGGCGTTCATAAAGATGACAAATAAATACTTGAAAGACGCAACGCTAATTGCTGTTAAAGAAGTCTTTAAAAAAGTTGGAGTCACATTTACAAAATCAGCGCTCCAAAAAACAATTCCCTATGGTGTTGGCGTCGTCATCGGTTTTTCTGCTAATAAAGGTCTTACATGGTATGTAGGCAGCAAAGCCAAGGATTTTTTCTCGTACACTGAAGAAGAAGCTTAGCCAGAATAGTTATTATTGAATAATGATAGTCAAGCCGTCTTAAGGTGGAAATTTCCGCTGGTTCCCAAGCTGGAGCTTGGGAACCAGCGGAAATACTAAACCGGTTGAGAGCGGCTTTCCCGTTTTTCCTGACTCCGGTTTTCTATTCCGGTTTAAGTGACTTATATAACTCCAGCGTCTTATCCAACTCTTCCGTAGCACCTTTTATATCAAACTGGTTTACTTTGATTTGCGCTTGAATGATGCATGCGTTGGCCTTTTTGACGATGTCAGGATTCCCCGTTACTTTCTCGGAAGCCTTGCGCGCTGCTTTTAAATGCTCGCTGGGCGGCATGAAATCCCTATGGATGATTTCGACTTTAGCTTTTTCAATATGCATAATGGTTTCGTTTGGGCTGTCTGCATAGGCGACAACGCAGGTTGAGCTTAAAGAGAAAGCCAGTAATAAAGTTAGCGCTGTGTTTTTGGTAATTTTCATAAAATGTCCTTTGTTGTGGTTATCAGATGATTTCTGTAAAAATTATTGAAAATTAATTTGTCCTTATCTACAGGATATTGGCTCAATCATTAATGAGTTGAGTTTAAAATTTATACAATTTTCAGTTAATCTATCAGGTTGTAAACTAAACACACAATACGTATGAATACCTGATATGAGGAAAGAACGGGCTTGCATTGTGCATTTTTGAACACAACAGCGAGACTCGTAAGCGGGCTGGGTTTTGCAACCTCGTTCCTAATATTTTTGCGATGGTTGAGCTAAACGATTACATTTGCTATGTGTTTTTTCTGAAGTTTACAAAACCGGAGTTTTTTATGTCCATGACCAAAAGCATTCTGCTGGTTTCTGCAATCATTTGTATTTCAACGAATGCCGTTGCCGCACCGGAAATGTTGACCAACGACCCGCGTCGTCCTGTTGAAAGTGTTAGCCGCGATCTCGGCATAAAGCCTGAGCAGTTTGTGGCCTGTTTCCAGAACGTCCACCCTGCCCAGCAAGGTGAACGGCCAACGACTGAGCGCGTTCATGCGAATAAATCTGTCTTGCTTGGCTGTCTTCAAAAAGCGGATGCAGGTATCACTAATGAGAAGCTGGATGAAGTTATGGATCGTTACCGCCCTGGCGGTCATGAGGCCCAGACTCCCAGCAAGTAACGTCAACTTTACTTCGTAATCAATTGTCTCGATCCAACGAGTTTGTGGAGTTTGTCGTCGAACAAATGACGCCTATCGGCAGGCTGCGGGTACGCGCCATGTTTGGCGGCTACGGCATTTATCTGGATGACTGTTTCATTGCAATCATTGTTGACGATAGGCTGTATTTTAAGGCGGACTTGGTTACTGCCAGCGAGTTTGAGGCAAAAGGTTTGAATCCATTTTCCTACATGGCACGTGGTAAGTTGGTGACTTTGCAATATTTCGAGGCTCCGCCGGAAGTGTTTGAAGAGGCGGAGGCTATGCGCTTTTGGGTGCAAAAGGCATACGCGGCTGCGGTAAGAGCTAGACAGAGGCCATGACTAGATAGGTTTAATTTGCTATATTAAATCGCGTTTAAAGAAATGAAGTCGTGACTATTTAAGGAATAAATTATGTTAATAGCAATTATGGTGATCATCGTTTTTATGTTTGTTATTTATTTGCAGTATTTTTCTCCAACCAGGAGGCAAAAACTTGCGGATGAAGCATTTATAAAAGATCTTGAAAACAAGGTTAAAAACAAAAACAATGATTCCGGTAATGATAAATGAAATTGCCGGTATATGCCCGAACCGGACGGGGGACAAACCCAATGCCGGTAAGTTAAGCGATTTTTTATAGGTTACATGAGAAATAGTGATCGCTGGAGTGCAATCTCTACTTGCATTAGCAGGCGAAGCCTGTACTCCAAATGCCGAGGCTTTTCTTAACTTAACGGCATTGGGTTTGCACCCCGTCCGGCCAATATCTAATTTCGGTCAAAAATCCCCTTCATATCATTTCCTCAAATACAGAAATGATTTATCACAATCTTCCAGTCTACGTAACTAAGCGTATTGAAAATACTACTTTATTGTTCAACAATAAAATTTAGTTCTGCGTATAGGAGGCCATGAGCAGTTTTTCTTTTGGCTTGTTGAATATGTCTTTCCGGCTTGAGGCTGTTTTTAGCCAATAAACTCTACGCAACGGGCTTGACTGTATTTAAGACTGAGGAGCCTACAATGAAACGTTTAGTATTAGCAGTCGTCTTTGTTGGGATCATGCTCACTTTGAACGGTTGTGCCGTTTATGTTCCGTCGTACGAGCCTGTCGGTTTTTATTACGGTTACGCCCCGTATGGCGGATATGGTTACGGTTATCACGGGTTTAGGCCGCATCATTACGGCTGGGGCGGCTGGGGCGGCAGGGGCTACGGCGGCTGGCGAGGTCGTGGCTGGCATTGAAGTTGGTCTGGAATGTTCAGCCATCTGGCGAAATGTTGATTTTTAAAGGAGGCGTGTTAAATGCTACAGATTCTGACAACTTTGATTTCTGTTTTCTTGCTTAACGCTTGTTCGACGATGCCGAGTGGCCCGAGTGTTTTGGTGCTACCCGGTACCGATAAAAACTTCGAGCAGTTTCGTAATGATGATCTAAGGTGCAGGCAATTGGTTCATGCAGATATTGCCGCATCGGAGCAGGATCTGGATTCCAAAGAGGAAGGCCAGCAAAGTTATGACATTGGCTATATTCAATGCATGTACAGCAAAGGACATCAAGTTCCTGCACCCGAAGAACTGATGTACGATATTCGGCAGGAAGGGCATCCACCTGTCAAAATGCTTAAGCCATAATATTTTTATCTAACAGCAAGTGCATGACAACAATGAACTGTGGCGAGAGGCTAAGCTTACGCCATTTTAAATCATCGGTGAAAATAATGGACGGGG
>JANYKK010000047.1 GCA_025361585.1 Methylobacter sp.
CAAGCTTTCGGTTCCGGCGTTATGTTCAGGCCTTTGTTGAATACGCCCAAGCAGGCGATTTGCGGTTACGCCGCTACCCATCAACTAAGCTGGGTTGAAGATCCCAGCAATCAAAGCAACGATTATGACCGCAATTTTCTGCGCAATGCGGTCATGCCGTTACTGAAACAGCGCTGGCCTGCTATCGATAAAACCGTATCGCGTTCGGCCAAGCATTGCGCGGATGCTCAGGTGCTGGTCGAGGAAGTCGCCGATGAATTATTTAATGCGGTTTTTAATTCAGCAGATCAGACATTGAGCATTAATCGGCTAACTAAACACCAAGCCCACCCGCAGCAACTTATCATCAGGCATTGGTTCCGGTACTTGGGGCTGAAAATGCCCGCGCAGGCTTTGGTCGAACGGATTCTAAACGAGGTGGTTGCGGCGGCCGAACATCGCGATCCGGTATTGTCAGGGCAGGGCTACAATATCCGCCGGTATCGGGATAAGCTGTATTGCTTAAAAGCATCAGTATTGGAACCGTTGCAAGATCTTGTTTGGCCGAACGGACAAGCGTCGATGAAAATCAGTCATGATCAGACCTTGTCTTGTGAGCTGTCTTCAAAGGGAATCCTCCGTGAGCAATGGCAAAAAGCCAAGGTCGAGATCAGGTTTCGCCGGGGCGGTGAAAAAATCTGTTTGCCGGGGCGACAAGGCCATCATACGCTGAAAAACCTGTTTCAGGAGGCGGGCATCCCGCCGTGGGAAAGGGACGCGATGCCGTTGATTTACCTGGATGGCATGCTTGCGGCCGTCGGCGATCTTTGGATCAGCGCGGCATTCAATAGTGAAAAAACAGAGGGCTGCATTAGCTTCCATCTGCAAAGTTAAGAATTAATCCCAAAAGACAATGACGACAAGCGGATTGTCGATTAAAATATACTGGTTTTACTTAACTTCATCAGTGCTATTAGGATGGGCTTCGTACTTCAGCTCATCCTATGAACTAAAAATCCTACATGACAAAATACATTTTCATAACCGGCGGCGTTGTCTCGTCTCTTGGCAAAGGTATTGCCGCATCTTCATTGGCCGCTATTCTTGAATCTCGTGGCCTCAAGATCACGATGACCAAGCTCGACCCGTACATCAATGTCGATCCAGGCACGATGAGTCCTTTTCAGCATGGCGAGGTATTTGTTACAGAAGATGGCACCGAGACCGATCTCGATTTAGGCCATTATGAGCGGTTTTTAAAAACCACGATGACCAAACGGAACAGTTTTTCAACCGGACAGGTCTACGAAAGCGTGTTGCGCAAAGAGCGTAAAGGCGAATATTTGGGCGCGACGGTTCAGGTCATTCCGCATATTACCGATGAAATTAAGCGTCGTGTTTATGAAAGCGCCATGGGTGTCGATGTCGCCTTGATCGAAGTCGGCGGCACGGTCGGCGATATTGAATCCCTACCGTTTCTGGAAGCGATCCGGCAAATGCGATTTGAACTGGGCGTTGACCGTTCGCTGTTTATTCACCTGACGCTGGTGCCTTATATTCGTTCCGCCGGTGAAATAAAAACTAAGCCGACCCAGCATTCGGTAAAAGAATTGCGCAGTATCGGCATACAGCCGGATATTCTGATTTGCCGTTCCGAACAACCCATTCCGCTCAGTGAGCGTCGTAAAATTGCCTTGTTTACCAATGTCGAGGAAAAAGCGGTTATTTCCGCAATCGATGCCGCTTCGATCTACAAGATTCCGTTGCTACTGCATGAGCAAGGTCTGGATGATATTGTCGTTAACAAGCTGCGTCTGGATGTGCCTCCAGCGGATTTGTCCGAATGGGCAGGCGTTGTTGATGCATTGGAGCATTCGGTTAATGATGCGACCATCGCCATTGTCGGGAAATATGTCGACCATTCCGATGCTTATAAATCGTTAAATGAAGCATTGATTCATGCCGGAATTCGTACCCGCACCAAGGTCAATATTGTCTACATCGATTCGGAAACGATAGAGGATGAAGGTGTTGCCAAGCTGAAAGGCGTCGACGCCATTTTGGTGCCGGGCGGCTTCGGCGAACGCGGCGTGGAAGGCAAAATTGCCACGGTCAGGTATGCGCGGGAAAATAAAATTCCTTATTTGGGCATTTGTTTAGGCATGCAGGTTGCCGTGATTGAATTCGCCCGCGATGCAGCCGGTTTGGAAGGCGCACACAGCACCGAGTTTCTGCCCAAGTCGCCCCACCCGGTGATCGGTTTGATTACCGAATGGATGTCTGATGACGGTCAGCTGGAAACGCGCAACGAAAAATCCGATTTAGGCGGCTCCATGCGTCTGGGTGGACAGCAATGCCGACTGCAACCTGACTCGCTGGCCTTCCAGCTTTATCAGAAAGATGTGATTACCGAACGGCATCGTCATCGTTATGAATTTAACAGCCAGTATCTGGAAAAGCTGGAACAGGCCGGTATGCGTTTTTCCGGTAAGTCCATTGATGGACGTCTGGTCGAAGTGGTGGAAATCCCCGATCATCCTTGGTTTCTGGCATGCCAGTTTCACCCTGAATTCACCTCAACACCGAGAAAAGGCCATCCGTTGTTTTCCGGTTTTGTGGTCGCGGCTGTTGAACATAAAAAAGGTACAGTGTAATGAAATTATGTGGTTTTGAAGCTGGTTTGGATCAGCCGTTTTTTTTGATAGCGGGGCCTTGTGTCATTGAAAGCGAGCAAATGGCGCTGGACACGGCGGGTTATCTTAAAGAATTAACGACCCAACTGAATATCCCTTTTGTTTATAAGTCATCGTTCGATAAAGCCAATCGCTCGTCGCACGAAAGTTATCGCGGTCCCGGCGTAGAAGAGGGGCTTAAAATACTGGAAAAAGTTAAACAACAAATCGGCGTACCGGTGTTGACTGACGTGCATGAAGATACGCCATTGGCCGAAGTGGCTTCGGTCGTTGATGTGATGCAAACGCCTGCATTTTTATGTCGCCAAACCAATTTTATTCAGCAAGTCGCCTCCCACGGCATCCCGGTCAACATCAAAAAAGGCCAGTTCCTGGCGCCGTGGGATATGGTTCATGTCGCCAATAAAGCCAAAGCGACCGGAAACCAGCAAATTATGGTCTGCGAGCGTGGCGTATCCTTTGGTTATAATAATTTGGTGTCCGACATGCGCTCTTTGGCGGTCATGCGCGACACCGGCTGCCCCGTGGTTTTTGACGCGACGCACTCGGTGCAATTGCCCGGCGGACAAGGCACGGTATCGGGCGGACAACGTGAATTTGTACCCGTGTTGGCTAGAGCGGCTGTGGCGGTCGGCATCGCAGGCTTGTTTATGGAAACCCATCCAAATCCTGCGGAAGCGAAAAGCGACGGCCCCAACTCCTGGCCTTTACACAGAATGAAAGAATTACTGGAAATTTTATTAACTATCGACAAGGCGGTTAAAGCGACTAGTCTGATCGAAACAACTCTCTAAATAAGGAAAAATAATGGTTGCAATAGTAGATATTCGTGCAAGAGAAATTTTAGATTCACGCGGTAACCCGACGCTGGAAGCGGACGTGATTTTGGCCTCCGGTGTGATCGGCAGCGCGATGGTGCCATCCGGTGCATCAACTGGCGAGCGCGAAGCGATAGAATTGCGCGACAATGACAAAGGCCGTTATTTAGGTAAGGGCGTATTAACCGCTGTTAAGAATGTTAATACCGAAATCCGCAATGCGATTGTCGGTATGGATGTCGCTGACCAAGCGGGAATCGACAAAAAAATGATCGCACTGGACGGCACTGAAAACAAAGGTCGTTTAGGCGCTAATGCTATTTTGGCGGTATCGATGGCGGCGGCTCATGCGGCAGCTAAAGAAGCGGGCGTACCTTTATACCGTCACTTGAACACCAGCGGCAAATTCGTCATGCCGGTACCGATGATGAACATCATCAACGGCGGCTCGCATGCTGACAACAGCGTTGATTTGCAAGAATTTATGATTTTGCCTGTCGGCGCACCGACTTTCCGTGAAGCGATCCGTTACGGCGCGGAAGTTTTTCACAACTTGGCGAAAGTTTTAAAAGGCAGAGGCTTGGCAACTACAGTTGGCGACGAAGGCGGTTTCGCGCCGAACTTGTCTTCTAACGAAGAAGCCATCGAAGTCATCCTGGAAGCGATTGAAAAAGCGGGCTACAAAGCCGGCGTTGATATTTATTTAGGCATGGACGCAGCCAGCTCCGAATACTACAAAGACGGCCGTTACGAGTTATCGGCAGAAGGCAGAAGTTTCAACTCAGTTGAAATGAATGATTTCTTCGTTGAGTGGGTCAACAAATATCCGATCATCTCTATCGAAGACGGCCTGGATCAAAATGACTGGATCGGCTGGAAAGATCAAACCGAAAAACTGGGTAAAAAAATCCAATTGGTCGGCGATGACTTATTCGTGACTAACCCGGCTACGTTGAAAGAAGGTATTGAGAAAGGCATTGCTAACTCAATCCTGATTAAAGTAAACCAAATCGGTACTTTGACCGAAACTTTGGAAGCGATTAACACTGCTCACGCGGCAGGTTACACCGCTGTTGTGTCGCATCGTTCCGGCGAAACTGAAGACACCACCATTGCTGATTTAGCCGTTGCCACAGGCACAGGGCAAATCAAAACCGGTTCTTTAAGCCGTTCCGACCGCGTCGCTAAATACAACCGCCTGATGAAGATTGAAGAAGAATTGGGTGGCTTGGCGGTTTACGCAGGTCGTAGCGCGTTTAAGATGTTGTAAAAATCAGGCGCAAGGCTCAAGGCAAAACCCTTGAGCCTCATCTATGAAAATCATCATTGCTGTCATTATTCTGTTAATTATCCATTTCCAATATCGGATATGGATAGGTGACGGCAGTGTTGCGCAAATCGATGCCTATCAACAGCGACTTGATGTACTGAAAAAACAGGCCGAGGAGAAAAGACAGCGCAATGAAGCGCTTTATGCCGAAGTGCTCGATTTAAGGAAAGGGCAGGAAGCTATTGAAGAGCGAGCCAGGGACGAATTAGGGATGATCAAGGAAGATGAAACGTTTTTTCATGTGCTTGAGTGATTAACTCAAAGTCTAAGGTAATCTTCAAACTTTTATTCACCACGAAGACACGAAGATATAAAACTTCGTGCTCTTCGTGTCTTCGTGGTGAAAACATTTCAGGTTTTTTATCTTGAATTTTTACCCATGACCGATTCAATAAAATTCTGGGGCGTTGTCCCCGCTGCCGGCGTCGGCAAACGCATGCAGGCCGACCGGCCTAAACAATATCTGGAGCTTGCCGGAAAAACAGTCATCGAACATACGCTGCTGCGTTTGTTGCAGGCCGATGTTTTTTCCGCCATCGCCGTTGCGGTTTCCGAAGAAGATCCCTACTGGCCTGATCTGGCCGTATCGCAACATCAAAAAATCATCACCGCCCCAGGCGGAAAAGAGCGCGCAGATTCCGTGCTTTCCGGGTTAAAGACCATCAGGAATCAGGCATCCGATCATGACTGGGTATTGGTGCATGATGCGGCCAGGCCCTGCATTACATCGACCGATATTCATTACCTGATTGATTCCCTGGTTAACGACGATGTGGGCGGGATTCTGGCTTTGGCATCACCCGATACCTTAAAACAGGTGCAAGGCAATGCCATCACCGGAACGCTGGATAGAAGCCATATTTGGCGGGCATTGACGCCGCAGATGTTTCGTTACGGCATGTTAAAATCCGCACTGGAGCAAAGCCAAGGCAACCCGGCCATTACCGACGATGCCAGCGCCCTGGAATTACAGGGATTGCAGCCAAAAATCGTCGAGGGCCGCCCCGACAATATCAAAATCACCCGCCCGGAAGACCTGGCGTTGGCGCAATTTTATATGGAGCAACAATGATTAGAGTAGGCCAAGGTTACGATGTACACCGCTTCAAAGACGGCGGCGAGGTTATTTTAGGCGGCGTAAAAATACCTTACGAACAAGGCCTGGAAGCGCATTCCGACGGCGACGTGGTGTTGCATGCGCTGTGCGACGCCATCTTGGGCGCGGCGGCTTTGGGCGACATCGGCAAGCATTTTCCCGATACCGACCCCAACTTTAAAGGTGCCGACAGCCGCGTCTTATTGCGCCATGTTTACGGCATCGTGCAGGACAAAGGCTACAAGCTGGTCAATGCCGATGTTACCATCATTGCCCAAGCGCCGAAAATGTCGCCGCACACCGATGCGATGTGCCGCAATATCGCCGATGATTTGCATGTGGATGTCGATTGCATCAACGTCAAAGCAACTACTACTGAAAAGCTGGGGTTTGAAGGACGCAAAGAAGGTATTGCGGTGCAGGCGATCGTTCTGATCGAAAAATAAACTCTGCGCTGGTTCCCAAGCTCTGGAGGCTGTGAAAATATTCGTTTTTAGAAAAAATTAAAGAATTCACCACGAAGACACGAAGGACACGAAGAAAAGCAACCGTTTTAATTCAATACATTGAAAACTTCGTGCTCTTCGTGTCTTCGTGGTGAAAAATGTTTTTAGCCTAATTTGGATAATACTTTCACAGTCTCGGGAGCTTGGGAACGAGAGATTGCTCAACAATCAAGCATCCACATCCCTGTACACCGTCATTCCGGCAATCCCTCCCGGAATGACGGTGTACAGTAGACACTTGTGTATAACAATGAGCGTAGTGCGTGGGAATGAGAAGACTTAATGCAAACTATTGAAATCCCCATCTGGCCCTACGTTTACGGCGGGCCTTCCGGTTCCGGCAAAATCCGTAGCTTGCCCGAAGACTTTATCGTTAAAGAAAACCTGTCGTTTGAACCCTCAGGCGCTGGCGAACACGCTTTCTTGCAGATAGAAAAGAAGGGCGAAAACACCGAATATGTCGCCAGACAGCTGTCCAGATTCGCCAATGTCCGGCAACGCGATGTCAGTTACGCGGGCCTGAAAGACCGCTACGCGGTTACCACCCAATGCTTCAGCGTGTGGTTGCCGGGCAAGGCCGATCCCGATTGGACGCAGTTCGAATCGGACAGCATGAAGGTGCTGCAAGCCGTCCGCCATGCCAGGAAGCTCAAGCGCGGCGTGCTGTCCGGCAACAGCTTCAAACTGATTATTCGCGATTGGCAGGGCGATCAGGCAAAAGCCAATCAACAACTGGAGCAGATTAAGGCCAACGGCATCGCCAATTATTTTGGTTCGCAGCGCTTTGGCAACGAAGGACAAAATGTCAGCAAAGCCTTGAGCATGTTCGATGGCGCTAAGGTAGGCCGGGAGCAACGCAGCATCTATCTGTCGGCGGCTAGGTCATACTTGTTCAATCGGATTTTGGCTGAGCGGGTGAAGCAAAATAATTGGAATCAGCCGGTTGCAGGCGACACCTACCAATTTGACCTGTCGCACAGCTGTTTCCAGTCGGAGCAGCCGGATGTTGAAATAATCCGGCGGCTGGCTGCCAAAGAAATCCATCCTACCGGCGTATTATGGGGCAGGGGCAATGCCGATGTGTCAGCCGATGCGCTGGCTATCGAGCAAGCGGTTATCGGTGAATACGAGCAGTTGGCGCAAGGCTTGGTAGTGAGCGCCGTTGACCGGGACAGGCGAGCATTAAGGGTTAACGTGCAGGATTTACACTGGCAGTTTGCAGATGATGCGACTCTGGAACTCGAGTTTACCTTGCCTGCGGGGAGCTACGCTACATCGGTGTTGCGGGAAATTATCGGGTGCTAAAATAGCTTTTCTCCCATCTGCCGTTTGATGCGGCATTTTAAGTCATACAGCAGGTTTGCTCATGTGGATACAAAAAGAGTTTTCATTGTCCGAAAAAAGCCGGGGATTTCACCTGATCACCGGTGAAATTCTGGACGTTATTCCTGAATTAGCCGCCGTAGAATGCGGATTGCTGCATCTTTTTATCAAGCATACCTCGGCATCGTTGACGGTGAATGAGAACGCCGACCCGACCGTGCGTCAGGATATGGAAAGCCACTTCAATCGGTTTGTGCCGGAAGGTGCGCCATACTATAAACATGCTTATGAAGGCGACGACGACATGCCCGCCCATATAAAAAATGCCCTGTTAGGTTCCAGTTGTAGCATTCCGATCACCAAAGGCAAGCTTAACTTGGGCATCTGGCAGGGCATTTACTTGTGCGAACATCGCAACCGGGGCGGCAACAGACGCATCGTCGTCACCATTCAAGGCCAGTCCCGAGCTGGGTAGCGGTCTCTTTTGTTTTACGGAGAAGAATTGTGAAGATATTGGTAACAGGAGCCGCCGGATTTATAGGCTCAAGTCTCAGCCTGAAATTGCTGGAGCGGGGCGACGAAGTTGTCGGCATAGAAAACCTAAACGATTATTACGATGTTAATTTAAAGCTGGCACGGTTGGAGCGGCTGCAAGGCCATGAGCGCTTTAAATTCATCAAACTTGAAATTGCGGACAGAGCGGCAGTGGAAGAGCTTTTCGCCCGAGAGCAGTTTCAACGAGTTATGCATTTGGCGGCTCAAGCCGGGGTGCGCTATTCGATAACCAATCCCCATGTCTATATCGAGTCCAATATAGTCGGCTTCCTCAATATCCTGGAAGGATGCAGGCACAATGCCGTCGAGCATTTAGCCTATGCTTCGTCCAGTTCGGTTTATGGCGCGAATACCAAAATGCCGTTTTCCATCCATGACAACGTAGATCATCAGGTTTCCCTGTATGCGGCCAGCAAAAAAGCCAATGAATTAATGGCTCATACCTATAGTCATCTTTATAACCTGCCGACCACCGGCCTGCGTTTTTTCACCGTATACGGGCCGTGGGGCAGGCCGGATATGTCGTTATTCATGTTTACCCGCAATATCCTTGAAGGCAAGCCAATCGATGTGTTTAATCACGGCAATCATCGTCGCGATTTTACGTATATCGATGACATCGTCGAGGGCGTAATCAGGGTTATCGATCAACCGGCCAAAGCCAATGCCGACTGGGCAAGCGAAAATCCCGATCCGGCGACCAGTTTTGCCCCTTACCGTATCTATAACATCGGCAACAATAACCCCGTGCATTTGCTGACCTTCATCGAAACGCTGGAAAAATGTTTGGGTAAAAAGGCGATCAAGAATTTATTACCGATGCAGGCGGGCGACGTGCCTGATACTTATGCCGATGTTTCGGATTTAGTGCATGATTTGGGTTATAAACCCGCCACGCAGTTGGAAGATGGG
>JANYKK010000052.1 GCA_025361585.1 Methylobacter sp.
CGGCCAGTAATACAGCTCGCTGCGGGGCCTGAAATATTGCTTGTCTTTTTCCACCGGTTCCAGCTCATCCAGTCTCATGTAAATATTATTCAGCTCATCGGTGTTTCTGGCCCGGTAATAGTAGCCGCCGGTACTTTCGGCGATCTTGATTAAGGTTTTTTCATCCAGATCGACCGACGGGTTGATCTTGCGGTTACCGAAAAAATTACGCACGATCATTTCATCCGCGCCGATGCCGATCGTGTAAATTTTAAGATGATTGGCTGCGGCCAATTCGGCGGCCTTTAAGGGCGAGACTTCACCGGCGGTATTGGCGCCGTCAGTCATCAGCACCAAAACCCGGCTGTTGGCCTGCTCGTTTTTAAGCCGCTTGACCGCCAAACCGATGGCGTCGCCTATCGCGGTATTCTCACCGGCAAGGCCTAGAACGGCCTCATCCAGCAAGGTCATCACCGTTTTCCGGTCGAAAGTTAACGGCGTTTGCAAATAAGCCTGGGTGCCAAACAGGATTAAACCTACCCTGTCGCCGACACGCCGATTGATAAAATCGCTGGCGACCATTTTTGCCGCCGTCAACCTGTCTACAGAGCGCTTGTTAATGACAAAATCCTTCTCTTCCATGCTGCCGGACAAGTCCACAGCCAGCATCAAATCCCTACCGCTGACCGCCTGCTCAATCGGCTCCCCTAGCCATTGCGGCCTAGTACAAGCAATGACCAACAATAACCAAGCAATTGCTGCCAGCCATAACGGCCATTGCCTAGTTTGGGAAATCGCCCGGCTTTCAACATCGGAAAAGTCATCCAGGAACGGGACTTTTAATGCCGCCTGTTCAATAGGCATGTTGGCCGGAACCAGCCAGCGGATTAACAAAGGCAACGGTAAAGCAGCCAGCAGCCAAGGCCATTCAAAGTGAATCATGATTTTGCCTGAGCCTTAAGCCAGTCTTCGCATAAGTCGATCAATTGGGAAGTTTCCTGTTCGGTAGGCGGCGTACTTCGATAAGGCGCATCCGCCAAAAGCTGCCCGACGCCCTCGCTAAACGGCAACCCTTTTACCGAAGTATCAAGATATGCCAGCCATTGCCTCCCGATCAATCCGGCAGCCTTGTCCCGCGGCGACACGCTAATCGCTACACGCCTGACCAGCATAGAAAGGTCGCATAATTTTTGCAGGTTATCCCGCGTTGTATCCTGTTTGATTTGAGCCAGTAGCTTGTTCGCGGTTTTAAGCGCGGTCTTACGGGTCAGCCTTTTATAAAGCCAGACCGAAAAAACAATCAGCAACGGAATGGTTACCGCCAAGATCCACCAGCCGATAGCGGGCGGCCACCAGCCTATGGCTTCGGGTTCGTGGATGTCTTTTAAATCAAGGGGGATCGGATTCATTATCTTAAACGTTGTATCGGGTCGTCCGTGGTGCTGCATTTAATAAACGCCAGACCGGATTTTTTAGCTATCTGCTCCAGCTGATGCAACCTCTCGGTAAAATGTTGCTGATAGTTTATCAGCCGCTGCCGGTCACCGGTATCGACAACCACATCCCGCACATCGCCAGTCGCCGCGCCTGTTCCCGACAGGCTTGCGCCATACACACCATCCATGGCGATAAAACGGTAACGGCCTTTTTCCGGCAAATGGCTTTCCAGCAGGTCATAGACAAAAATCAGTACCACTTGGCAATGCTGCGACAACTTGGCTAGGTAGCTTTCAACTTGGTCGTTGATGCCGCGAAAATCGCTGATGATATAAACCAAGCTGCCGGGACGGGCGTGATGCATCAGTCTTGCCAGCACCTGTTCCAATGTAACTGTGGGGGCGACTTCAGTCGCCACGCTAACTGGGCGACTGAAGTCGCCCCCACCTCCACACACAATGGCATTCAAAAACCTAAGCACCGCATGCCTACCGTTTTGCGGTTTTAATTCGCGGCACGCCGTATCGGTAAATATCTGCCCGCCGATCCTGTCGCCGTGATGCTGTGCTGCCCACGCCACCAGTCCGGCTAGTTTGGCGGCCAGCACCGATTTAAAAACACCGCGTGTGGCAAAGTGCATCGCAACACGGTTATCCACGGAAATAAACACCGGCCTTTCCCGCTCTTCACGAAATACCTTGGTATGGGTTTTTCCGGTACGCGCCGTAACCCGCCAATCGATGCTGCGGATGTCATCGCCCGGTTGGTAAACCCTGGCCTCTTCAAACTCCATGCCGCGGCCCTTGAAGCGGGACACGTAGCCGCCGCTTTGTCCGGCACGTATGGCGGAATGTTTCAAATTTAAGCCTGCGGCAGGCCGCGCCAAATCGATCAGCGTCTTTAACGACGCCGCAACCAGTTCGCTGACCGGATTATCTTTTTTTGCAGACAACATCAAGGTACGGCAACCCTGGCAATCAGTTCTTTAATAATATGATCGGTGGTGATGCCTTCCGCTTCGGCTTCGTAAGACAATATCAAGCGATGCCGCAACACGTCGAAAGACATATCCTGAATATCTTCCGGACTGACAAAATCGCGTTGCGCCAGCCAGGCTTTGGCTCTGGCACAGCGATCCAGCGCGATGCTGGCTCTGGGACTCGCACCGTATTGCAGCCAAGCCGCTAAATCCTGTCCGTAAGCACCGGGGTTGCGGGTAGCCAGGACAATTTGCAGTAAATAGTTTTCCAGGCTTTCCGCCATATGCAAATCCAGCACTTCGTTACGCGCGTAAAACAAGGTCTTTTGCTCGATCGGCTGAAACTGCTCAGCATTTTTTGCTGCGCCGGAACGTGCTTCGGTTCTTGCCAAATGCAGGATGCTTTTTTCATGCTCGGCTTTCGGATAATCGATTTTCACATGTAGCAAAAAACGATCCAGCTGTGCTTCGGGGAGCGGATATGTGCCTTCCTGCTCGATGGGGTTTTGCGTTGCCATCACCATGAACAATTGCGGCAGCGGGTAAGTCGCCTGACCCACGGTTATCTGCCGCTCGGCCATGGCTTCCAGCAACGCCGCCTGCACTTTGGCCGGCGACCGGTTGATCTCGTCTGCCAGAATCAGGTTATGGAACAACGGGCCTTTCTGAAATTCAAACGTGCCTTGCTGAGGACGGTAAATTTCAGTCCCGGTTAAATCGGCGGGCAATAAATCAGGGGTGAACTGCACCCGATGAAAATCGCCTTGTATGCCTTTGCTCAACACGTTGATAGCGCGAGTCTTGGCAAGTCCGGGAGCGCCTTCAACCAGGATATGGCCGTCAGCCAGCAAGCCGATCAACATCCTTTCAACCAGCACCTCCTGGCCGATAATCTCCTGGTTGATATAGTTTTTCAATCGCATTAATGCCGGTTGGGCAGTCTTTTTTTTGTTTTCTTCTGACATAATGTTGTTTAATCTATGAACATTGTACGAAAGCCGTATACATTAATGCGGCAGGTTCAACAGACAATATAGTGACTGTTAATCATCTTCTCAACTAAGCCCGGCTATTTTATACAGTTATGAAGCAGGGCGACATAGCGCAACACGGTTAAATAATTCCAGACACGAGACAGATGAGTTTTTTCACCTTTAATTTACAAACAAATAAATCCGCACTAGCCTTTATCACCTATACTCTTTCGAACTGTTGTTTACGATTGAGCCACCGAGGAAAAAAATGAGAATTACACTGCTTATTTTAGGATGTCTTTTTTCTGCCTGCACTTTTGCCGAGATTTATAAGTGTACCGATGTGAACGGCAAGACTGATTACCAATCCAAGCCATGCGCACCGGAACACAAAACTGAGCAAATCAATGTCAAAACGGGCGGATCTAACGACGGGCTGGATGAGGAAAAACAAAAACAGGCTTTAGCGCAAAAGGAACTAGATAACAAACTTGAGCAAGAGCAGTTACTAAAAAAACAAAACAAGCATAAACAAGATGCAAAGAATGCCAGCGCAAAAAATCAGTTCCTGATAAAAAACAACCCCGAGAAATTTTCAGCATTTTCCATTCCGCCTTACGATCCCGATCAACTGTCGGAGTTAGTCAAAAGCTTCTATGCCAGGCTTCCAGATATTGAACGCTTAAGAGGTCAAGCCGCCGAAAAGTCGCTAGCTACAGGGCAGTGCACACGCGTTGAAGCGTCCGAATTGCACAGCAAAAGCACAAGAAAATCATTGGTCTTCTCAGTCGATTGTAGCAGCGGGAAAAACTTCCAATTTACCGAACAAGAGTTAGCCAAGTGACTCACAGGCAATTGCTTAAATGAATCCGGCAAAAACCATATTAATCACCGGCTGCTCTTCCGGCATTGGCTATGCCACTGCACTTGAATTAAAAAAGCGCGGCCATCATGTTATTGCTAGCGCAAGAAAACCGGATGATGTAACCCGCTTGCAACAGGAAGGTTTTACCGCTATCCAGCTGGATTTAGCAGACAGCAATAGCATTCAACTAGCGGTCGATTCGGCGGTCAAATTAACCGGAGGAAAAATCGATGCGCTGTTCAACAACGCCGCTTTCGGCCAACCGGGCGCTGTCGAGGATTTAACCCGCGATGTGCTTAAGTTCCAGTTTGAAACCAATCTGTTCGGCACCCACGAACTGACCAACCTGATCATACCTTTGATGCGCAAACAGGGTCATGGCCGGATTATTTACAACAGTTCAATTTTAGGATTTGTCGCAATGACATACCGGGGCGCCTACAATGCCAGCAAGTTTGCGCTGGAAGGCTTGGCCGATACCTTGCGCCTGGAACTTCACGGCACCAATATCCATATTTCGCTGATTGAACCAGGGCCGATCCTGAGCGATTTCAGGAAAAACTCTTTTGCCCTGTACAAGAAAAACATAGACTCCGCACACAGCCACCATAAGCTGACTTATCAAGCCATGGAAGCGCGTTTGCAAAAACAAGGCCCCGCAGCACCGTTTACCCTGCCTGCTGTTGCCGTTACCGAAAAAGTTATCCATGCACTGGAAGCCAGGCGGCCTAAAATACGCTATTACGTCACTTTCCCCACTTACTTGTTTGGGCTCCTTAAACGCATACTGCCGATGTCCTGGCTGGACGCTTTGCTCAGGAAAATTTAATCATGCACGAGCTGGATGAAATCATTATCGTCTGCCCTTACTGCGGCGAATCCCTGGACGTTTTGGTGGATACAAGCTCCGGGCCACAGCAATATTACGAAGACTGTTCGGTTTGTTGCAAGCCGATTTTATTTATCGTCTCCGAGGACGATGCCGGGGAAATAGTTATCGATGTCAAAAGGGATGATGAATAAGTCCGCGCTTATTAAATTCCAGTTCCATCTGATTGGCAAGTCGCATGCTTTTACAAAATCTTACAACTATTGTTTTATAACAGGTTCAGAATTTAAATTGAGTGTGTAGCATTTACCAAGCATAGAAAATAAAAAAGGGGGGATTGGCTTACCAATCCCCCCTTTTTATTAAATCTTAAAAAACAGCCTTAGAAGCTAAGGTATATTTTTTTAAGCTCTTTAAACTTTTCAACAGCCGAATTCATTGAGGCTTTTGATGCTGTAAGATCACCTTTGATTAAAGCCCCGCGAGCATCTTTAAGAAGGCCGTTTGCTCTTTCCTTTTCTCTATTAACTGTAGCGCTCTCAATATGATTTAGTGCTTGTTTTGCTTCTTTCATTAGCTCTAAAACAGCGTCGTTATTTGCGCCAGGAGTCAATGCTTGCAAAGCGGCGTCAGCTGCTTCAGCTGCTGCTATTGCTTCATCAAATGCAGCCTTAACACCTTCTGGTGATTGGTTTTCTATTTTGCCCGCTGGCTTTGCCATCGCAGCAGGAGCGGCTGCAAGAAACGCAGTGCCAATAAATAAAGCGATTACTAATTTTTTCAATAAAGTCATTAACCTTTTTCCTTAGAAGTGGTAATTTCGATGTTTATGCGTAATAAACCAGATACACATGGGTAACATTCTAGCACGGGCGGAGCTAGAAAAATTACTTTAATTAATAAGCTGCGACATAACAAACGCATGAACTCTAACTGCGCTTAATTTGCAGCAGGTCTATGTCGCTTAATTAACGAAGACATCTATGCGCTAAAAAGTTAGATTGGATTATGTTTTCGACATGATTCAATCTGCCTTTTTATTCAACCATTAAAACCCGCTAAAAACACTCTTCCACCTCTGGTTGAAAAGTTTCAAAATGTGTTAGAATTATTCCCGGTATCTGGCTATTATCATTCAATAGTTACACAGCCAATTTAATTAAAAAATAACAATGACTTGAGGTCGAGTGCAATATGAAAATCTTAAAAAAAATCGTACTGTCTTTATTAATTGCCGCTTCTATGGGTGCGGTTTCAACTTCAGTATTGGCTGAAACTGATAAAGATAGAATCACCTATGCCCCTGCTGATGCTATCGATATGGTAAACGCTAAAATTAACTTAGCCATTGATGCTGCGACTACCGGTGCTGATGGTGAAAAAGTTTCCGGCCTTGTTAAGGATGCATTGGATTTAAGCAAAGAAATCAATGCTAACGATAAAGTTGACATGGCCCGTTCAAGAGCCAACAACGTACTGAAATCAGCTAAAAACAAAGCTAAAGACGGCAAGGTAAAAGAAGCCGAAGAAGAATTAAGAGATGCAGCGAAAAAGTTTGAAGCTTTGAAAAGCTTAATCTAATACTGTTCTGCCCCTATCAGCCTGCCACCACTTGCTGATAGGGTTTTAAGTTCCTCCCCCCGCTACAAACTTGACGCTCCAATCCCTCGGATTTGCCTCTCCATTCTCGACACTAGCCCCGATATTGCTCCGATACCAACAAAAAAGCGGCCAGCCGCTTATCGGTGTTGAGGATATGATTGATTAGCCAGCCGTTAAGAAAGGCCAGCAACTCTTCCCGCGAAATCAAAATTCCGGCTTTAATATCGTTGCGCACCGCAACCACCTTAGTCGAAAAACTCCGATGCTGTTGGATGTGAGTGGCGACATCCTCAACCTTGTCCTCGGTGTAGCCATATTTTTGCATCAACCCCTCTTCAGCTTCAAAGTGGTACAGCGCATAGCTGAGCAGATCACGGGTGATTTGTTCCAAGAATTCAGCACTATTATTAACAGTCAGCTTGGTATTGGCCTCATTGAAAAGATTGACCAGAATCTGATGCTGCTCGTCTATTTTGTCAATCCCGGTGACCAACGTGTCATTCCATACGATAAGATCATAATCAGCCATATCTGTTCCCTATGCGTTTTATTTGAGTAATTCATCTGCCAGCATGACCCGCAAACGATGCAGGAGACTGAGCATCTGTTGCTGTAAAGTCTGCAATTGAGCCTTGGCGGCATCGGCCTCAACTGCCATGCCGGATCGGTGATGCTCTAACAAGCGAGCCGCCGTCCGGTGAACATTTTGATGCACCTCGTCCAACGCATGAAACTCGCTTAGACTGTGAAAATGACTGGCACCCTCATCATAATACCACTGACCGAAACGGCATTGCCGATAATCCAGCAGCGATTCCGGCGTAGTGCGGTCGCGCGGGTCATCGAGATTGGTCAGCACCCGCTCAGTCCAATAGCGATGATTGGCTTCCGCCTGCAACAGCTCAAAATAGTCCCGCGAGGTTAAATGGGAGGCAGACAAACTCCACAGCGGATCCGGTATAAACTCTGCCAGCCAACTGTGTAATTGCTTTGCAGGCATGGGTCTGGCAAGTCCGTAACCCTGCATAACGTCGCAGCCCAGCTCCAGCAACATTAATACTTGATCGACCTGTTCCACGCCTTCGGCAATCACCTGCAACCGGAACGACGCAGCCAAGCCGATCACCCCTTCGACTATGGCCATATCGCCATTAGTCGTCAACATGCCGGAAATAAAGCTCAGGTCGATTTTCAAGGCGTCGGCGGCAAGATGCTTTAGGTGCGCCAGCGATGAAAATCCGGTGCCAAAATCGTCCAGCGCAACCCGAACACCCATAGCGCGACATTTGCGAATCGCATTGCCACCGACTATCACGTCCTCCAAGGCGGCCGTTTCAACAATTTCTATTTCCAGCCGCTCAACGATCTCTGCATCGTATCCGGCCAGCAATGCCTTTAACCGTTGCGGAAACTCATTATTGCGCAATTGACGGGCAGAAATATTAACGCTGATCCGAATGTCAAATCCCGCCTCATGGCATGCAACCAATTGCTGCAAGGCTTCCTGTAGCGTCCATTCGCCCAAGGCGATAATCATGTCGTCGCGCTCAATCACCGGGATGAATTCGGCCGGTGCCAAAAGACCGAGAATCGGGTGATTCCAGCGCACCAATGCCTCGGCACCCACCACCTTGCCCTGACGACAATCAACCAGCGGTTGATAATAAAGTTCGAACTGCCCTTTAGCCAAAGCCTCGCCGATTTTCTTGTAAAAGTCCTGAGTCGTTTGGGCGCGCTTTGCGTGCACCGCGTTAAACAGCTGATAGCCGTTTTTGCTGGCTTGCTTGACCTCATACATAACTTGGTCGGCATGACGCAACAACAGATCCGGGTCGCTACAGTCCTCGGGAAACAAGGTGACGCCGATGCTGGCTGAAATATGCGCGATCTGCCCGAATATTTGATAGGGTGCCGCTATGGTTGCAACGATGCGCTCCAGCGTCTGTTCGCATTCGCTGACTTTGGTGAAGCCGCCTAACAGCAGCGCAAATTCATCGCCGCCGAAACGGGCGGCTGTGTCTTCTTCGCGTATGCATTCTTGCAGTCGTTGGGCCACATCGCAGAGCAACTGATCGCCTGCCGCATGACCGAGCGTATCGTTGACTTGTTTAAAGCCATCCAGGTCGAGCATGCAAATAGCGGCAATTTCCCGGTTGCGGCTACAATGAGCCAAAGTCTGGTGCATGCGGTCGGCCAACAAAACCCGGTTGGGCAACTGGGTAAGCGAATCATAAAATGCCAGTTGATTGACTTTTTCCTCGATGACCTTGCGCTCGGTGATGTCGGTGTAATTGGCGACATAATTGATGACCTCCCCGTCGCTGTTTTTCACCGCAGTGATAGTGACAAACTGGGGATGCACCTCGCCGTTCTTGAGCCGATTCCAGATTTCGCCCTGCCATGTGCCGGTATGAATTAAGCTGTTCCACATCGTGGCGTAAAATTCGGCATCATGGCGACCGGATTTTAATAACTTCATCTTACGGTTAATCAACTCCTCGCTGGAGTAACCGGTGATTCTCATAAAAGCCTGATTGACTTTGACGATGACATTATTGATGTCGGTAATAACCATGCCTTCCTGGGACTCGAAAGCGATCGCGGCGATTTGAAGCTCGGCTTTTGCCTGCTTACGCTCGGTAATGTCGATGAACGAAACATGAATAATGGGAGCAGTCGAAGTCTCCCGAAGCTGGCAATCCATACGCGCTTGAAAAACCGTGCCGTCATCACGCTTGATGGCCTGCTCACAACTTAGCTTGTCCTGCTGTTTAAGCGTACTTAGGGTGCCCTGCCACCACTGCTCATAGTCCTTGGGCGCGAGAAAGATAAAAGAGCCAATGTCGCGTTGCTTTAGCTGATTTCGATCGCCCCCCAGAAGCGCAGCTCCGGTAAGGTTAATTTCAGTAATAAGCCCCCGGTCGGTAAGGGTGAGATAACCAATAGGCGCGAAATCAAACAGATCGACAAAACGGTTGCGGGATTCACCCAATGCATGATGGGTGCGGCACAACTCTTCATGTTGCATTTCCAGCTCATGCTGGTGTTCCTGAAGTTTTCCTGTGGCCGCGAGCAGCTCATTTTCCGTCTGCTTGCGCTCGGTAATGTCAGTAATAAAGCCATGCCAAAGCGTTGAACCGTCAGCCAGCCGTTGCGGCAGCGCATTGCCAAATAACCAGAAGTCAGGCTCATCGCCAAACTTCAAGCGATACTCCTGAACCCACGGCGTTAAGTTTTGTGCAGAAACTTGAATGGAAGCCAGATGGTTTTTTAAATCGTCTGGATGTACTGCCGTAAAAACATAGGAAGCATCCTCACGAACATGCTCTGGATTAATCCGATAAATCTTGAGCAGACCTTCGTTGGCGTACGGCAGGCAAGAGCTGCCGTCGGGGCGCATCTGAAATTGGAAAACAATGCCGGGGACTTGGGATGCGATTTTCTGAAACCGATCCAGCACTTCATGCTGCATCGCTTCCGCTTGTTTTGTCCTGGTTAACTGCATCCTGAGCGGACGAAATACCAACAAATAGAGCGCGGGGAAGGTCAAGGCTAACAGCAATGTCGAATCGAGCAGCGCTTCGCGCCATTCCGAAAGCGGCGGCAACTGAGCGATAAATAACATCACCAACGTTTCGCCGACAAAAATGGAACCGGTCAACGCCAACAGCAGATGCTTGACTGACCGGTGGCTTTTAACTGATATCATGTCAATCTTGTCCGTCATTATAATTAATGAATAATGAATAACCGGCTCATTAATCCTTTCAGGCGGCCAAACTTTTGTAATCATTCACTGATATGATTGTTAGAATAACAACAACCCTTCAATTTGTCTAACGGCATTTATTCTTGCCGATTTTAACAAAACGAAAGTCCGCCCGTCTTTTTGACGACCTTCTATAAATAAACGACTACTTTGTTCAAGCACTAGCATCCTGTATTATGTGGCCTGTTTATTTGCGTAAACCGATGCAAATTAAACCAAAGATCAGATATCATCTTTCACCTTGAGCCTTGCACTTTACCCATGAATATCGGCAAACTGTATATTATTTCCGCTCCCTCCGGCGCAGGTAAAACCAGCTTGGTTAAACAGCTGATTGCCGATGTGGATGAGCTGACTGTTTCAATCTCCCATACCACTCGTCAGATGCGGCCCGGCGAAACGCATGGCCAGGATTATTACTTTGTCTCTGTCGCAGACTTTCAAGCCATGCAGGAAAGAAAAGCGTTTCTTGAACATGCCCAGGTTTTCGATAACTTTTACGGCACCGCGCAGCAAACCGTGGAAGAAAACCTGAATAGGGGATTGGATGTGATTCTTGAGATCGACTGGCAGGGCGCTGAGCAAATCAAAAAACTGCTGCCCGACAGTGTTTCGATTTTTATCCTGCCGCCATCGACGGAAGTGCTGTTACAGCGGCTTCGAAACCGGGGCCAGGATGACGAGCAGATCATCGCCCGCCGGATGCGCGATGCGGTGACCGAAATCCGCCACCATGACGAGTTTGATTATCTGGTGGTTAATGACGTATTTGCCCAGGCGCTGACTGAATTAAAAAGCATCATCATCGCCAACCGTTTGACTA
>JANYKK010000236.1 GCA_025361585.1 Methylobacter sp.
TTATAATTTTTCATAACAGTCCTTGGTGGTTAATTAGAGGGCAATAATGATTCGGCTAGAGTGAATGGCGTTTCATCCAAAAAGATAAACGCCAAACAAGCCGAAAGCCTAACAAGTTTTGTCTATTCTGTAAATCTCATCCAAACAATAAGGGTGTAACGCTCAGTCAATGGATATTATACAAATTATATCATCGTCATCCCGGCAGGGATTGCCGGGATCCAGAACACAAGGATGTGATAGAACTCAAAAAGAGAAGTCTCATTAAGGCTAAAAGAAACAGTTAATTAAGCCATATAATTCGCCGTTGGAGTCTTGTGGCTGATTTAATATTGCCATCCATGGCTTCTGGATCCCGGCAATCCCTGCCGGGATGACGTGTTATGTTGATGCCTATGCTTTCAGAAAAACTGAGCCTTTAATTACATCCTCTGGTTGAGCTTACCTTGACCTGCCAACCTGATGCAACCGAGGAGACCGGTATCGTTTGCGCTTCACCGCCTGCCGCCGCAAATTCGAGCAGAGGGATCGCTGCCAAAACGGGCATGCTGGCGACCAGGGATTCCCAGTCGGGAGGAAAAATTTCCGTCCCGAGATGAGGCCGTCCGATTTTCATAATGCTGCCTTCTACTGCACCGGCGGACAATACCGTCGCACAGGCGAAAGCTGGCTCGCCCCGGCCAGGGGCTAGGTATTTAGGCCAGCATTCATCGTAGCAGACTAACAGCAATTCTCCGCCAAGACTAGCCAGTTGGCACCAAGCCTCCAGCAAAGCCATGGCGAAAGTGTCGTGACCAGCCGCCAAGGCGCTGGCAGGTTGGATGCATTGTTGGGCGATAGTCCAATAACCGGCCGCTGTGTTCTGGACGGAATTGTGGAAAACGCTGGGGGAAACGACGCCATCGGGTTTGGCCAGTTCGGTGCAAAGCAGGTCGGTGGTCTGGATTTCGCCGACCACGCTGGCGAACACCGAGGGAAGCGTTGCGGGTGAACGTTGTGCCTGTTTGCAGGCCTGTGTTGCAGCGCTAAATGCCAGTTGCATCGCCTGACTGGAGCGGCGGCGCAACAGGGGCGGGATGGCATCGCGGTCGATGTCAATGCTAGGGATGGGGAGGTTCCCCCGAAATTCGGGATCAGATGCGCATGCGCCAAAGCCCAGCAAGTTCATACATTCCATCAAGCGGCCTCCAGTAAGACGCTGGCGTTGTTGCCGCCAAAGCCGAAGGCGTTGCTCAAAACCAGTTTAGGCGCGCACTCCAAACGCGGAGCGGTGATGACCGGACAAGGGCATAACGGGTCGGCCAGCACCAAGCCGCAAGTACCCGGCAAAAAACCTCGATTCAGAGCCAGCAGGCTGACCACGGTTTCCACTGCTCCAGCCGCGCCCAGCGTATGGCCGAACAAGCCCTTCACCCCGCTGCACGGAGGCGGGTTGGGGAACAAGCTGGCTATGGCCTTGGCTTCGGCTAGATCGTTGAGCGTACTGGCAGTGGCGTGCAGGTTGATGTAATCGACATCGCTGAAATCCCGGTTTGCCAGACGCAAAGCTTGGGCCATCGCCAAGGCCGCCCCCGCACCTTCCGGGTGCGGGGCGCTCATGTGATGGGCGTCGGATGATTCTCCTACGGCCAGAAGCCGTGGATAGGCGGCGTTGTCCGCGCTTTGACGTTCCAGCAACAACAGGGCCGCCCCCTCGCCGATGTTGATGCCCTGGCGGTTAATATCCATTGGTCGGCAAGCTTCGGAGGCGACTAATTGCAAGCTGTGGAAGCCGCGCAAGGTTAAGCGGCACAGGCTGTCCACGCCGGCGACAAAAACCGCATCGCAAAAGTCGGCCGCGATCAATCTTTGCGCCGCTCCCAAGGCTTTGGCGCTTGAAGAACAGGCGGTTGAAATGCCGTAGCAAGGGCCTTGCAATTCCAGTTCGCGCTGAAGAAATTCGGCGGTGGCTTGAGCCGTTTGAATTTGCAGAAAATGAAAATCGCTCGGCATGATTCCGTCGTTCAGAAAATGAGCATAAGCGTTCTCGGAATCATAGATCCCCGATGTGCTGGTGCCTAACACCAGACCCACCCGCAAGGCGCCATGTTTTGCTATCGCACGTTCCACATCGGAGCGGAACCCGCCTTGGTTCAGCGCCTTGAGCGCCAGTCTTGCATTGCGGCAGTCATATGCCTTAAGGCTCTGGCGGATATCCGGCAAAGGCGATGCGATCTCACCGACCACAGTTTTGAACGGGATGTCGAATAAGCGCAGAGGTTTCAGGCAGCTTTGGTTGGCGATCAGGCTGTTATACAAAGCCTCGACATCGTCCCCAGCGGCGCTGACGCACTGGTAGGCCGTGACGGCGACAGGCGGTATATGCGAAGGCTGGGTCATTTTAGACTCGGCTTTTGGATCAGCAACGGGCATAGTAAAAATCCCAAGGTAACTCCCAGGCTCACGGACAGCGCCAAGATCGGTAAAGTCGGTGTTTTGCCTAGCCCCAAAGCGCCAAAGGAGGCCAAGGTGGTCAGGGTGGACGAGGCGAGGGCGTGGTAGGTGATGTCTGAATCCCGGCCGCGATTATCCATGAAAAATATACCGTAATCAACGCACAGGGAAACCGATAGCAGCAGGCCGATGATATGGAGGAAACTCACTTCCTCCTTCATCAGCGCCCAGATAGCGAAAATAAATAGCACGGAGGCGACCGAGGGCAGCAAGGTCAACAACACTTTGCGGATGTCGCGTTGTTGCAGCCAAATGAACAGGCCCATGACCACGATGCCGATAGCCAACATGAGCAAAGACCTGTCCCGGTATAACGAGGCTAAGCGATCCAGCTGGTCTTTTTGGCTGAAGTAACGCGTCCCCTCCAAGCCCGCCAAACCTTCGGTCAATTTTTTGGGATCGTGATCGCCCAGCCAGAGCGTCAAGGCCACGCCTTTTTGACCCTCGATCATCTGACCGCTCAGGATATGGCGCACCGGTGAGGCCAGGACGGCTTCAGGCTCCAACGACTGTGCGGCAGGTGGCAACAGCTTGCCGAGCTTGTCTACCGAAAGCTCGGCTTTGACCAAGGCTGTCCGCCAAGCATCCTGGAATTGCGGGGTCAATGCCTGTGCGTAAACTTTGGCGTTTTCGTTCTGTAAGTCTTGTGAAGCCAGCCAGGGAAACAGTCCGTGATATTCGCTTAAGATACCGGCTTGTTTCAACTGCTTCAAGCGGCGCTCAGCCGCTTCGGTGCGTTTAAGCGCGGTTTCCAAATCATCAGCTTGAACCAAGACAAAACGTGCCGGTTCGATACTGGCAAAATGGCTGCGGACGGTTTCGTCCTGCTGCTTTAACTGATCCATGTTCATCGCCAGCTTTTGCATGTCGTCCATCCAACGAGTCTGCGGCAAAGTCAGCCCTGCCAGTATCACGCAGACGGCGAATAAACTCAGCAACAGCTTGCGGCGACGGGCGCAGAAATCGACCCAGGCGGCGATACCGGGCAAATGGGCGACGTGCAGGGAAGAGTGGGCGAGCAGGGCGGGCAATACCCACCGGGTCAGCCCTAATGAGGCTGCGATACTGGCCAAGGCGAATATGGCGATTTGCTCGAAGCCTGGAAACCCCGTGAGTCCCATGGCCGCATAGCCGATGACGGTGGTCAGGCCGCCCATGAGCAGGCTGGGCCATAGCAGCCGGGCGGCATCTAATGGGGAGTTGCGGTGCTTTGCGCAATGCACCATGACGTGGATCGGATAATCGGTGCAGATGCCGATCAAGCTACCCCCTAGGGCCAGGGTCAAACTATGGACAGTGCCGAACGCTAAAGCCGTCGCCAAAGCGCCAACGACAAAGGACGCGATTTGCACCATCATCACCCAATGCAGCGCGGAAAAAGATCGGAACAGCAGCAAAAACACCGCAGCCACAGCCACGCTGGACACTACCGAAACCAAGGTGACATCCTGGCTGATCTCGCCGTGGGCCGCCACGCTGAAAACCGGCACCCCGGCCATGGACAGCCGGAACGCGCCCCCTGCTGCTTGGTTTAGGCTATCGAAGCTTGCGCGGATGGCGGTTTGCAGGTGCGAATGTGCATCCGTATCCAAGGCTGCGAATCGGCTTTGTAAAATCAACGCACCGCCGCTGCTGTCCAATTCGGCTTGGTGCTCGAACTGGCCTTTCAAGTCCTTGAAACCGTTCAGCGATAATAGTAGAGGATCTTGCTTGGCGATAGCTTTGATGAATCCGCCCTGGGGCGAAAGCAAAGCCTGTTTGAGCCCCTCGGCCCGACTGGTCAAGCTGGCGGGGTCGAACAGTCCGAGCCCGTCTTCGATGGGGTT
>JANYKK010000080.1 GCA_025361585.1 Methylobacter sp.
CAGAATTTATTTCCGGTCAGTTTTTTAGCTTTTTGTATTTTTGAGACAATTGCCATACATGTATAACCCGTCATTCAAGCCGACGCAGCAGCGTCGGGGTCTTGTTTAAAATTTGTACCGGCGCGGCTTAATTTCGCGTTAGGCGTCACACCGTCAGATGCTTCTTCCAATATCCCGCCAAGTGCGTAAAGCGCCTCAAACTCTCTGTCCCACAGGACGAAAGAACGCGTTCCGTCGTGCATCGCCCAGTGGTTGTTGCATCGAGTGCAGCCCACTTTACGCGCGCCAAGTTTCAGCACTCGCTCAACAACGTAGCGATGTCCGAATGTTGCGCAAATCAACCGTTCTAGCATCTATCAATCCTCCCTCGTTGCATAACCTTGCGCTTGAATCTGAGAAAAGCATTCTCCGTTCGGAGAACGCGATACTCAAATTCAAGAGTACCTAGCTTAAAGAGCAGCGGCAGACACTCGAAGAGCAGTTGTCCGATAAAGGAAAAAGGAGTTTGAAGAAACGTGTCCGCTTGCGCATAGTTTGGAGCCTACTCTCGGGTTTTAAATTGGGTCTAACATAACAATCAACGGGACCGCGGATTCAATCTATGCGTCACCGTTAGGCGTAATATACTACCTATATAGAGGAACGTCAAGTCTTTTTGGAATCCGCCCCTCCGAATATATTGGCCGATGGATTGCTTTCGGAGTCACTGAATTTCCTCCTTTGCCATAATCGAGATACACAGTCCGCGCTCGTTTAGTTTCTTGTTAAGTTCCTGGAATACCGTTACTGGCGTTTCAGCTACTGCCTTGGAAATCTGTACGCGCTCATCTTCCGTCCCATGGCGCGTTTCACCAAAAACCGGGCTGTTGAATGTCTGAATCATCCTTTTTTTGTTCCTTTGTGTTGTGGCGTCCTTTCATCTCGGGGGACGCCAAACCCGTTATTGCTATGTTAGGCGTAATATACTACCTATATAGAGGAACGTCAAGTCTTTTTGGGATCCGTCCCTCCGAATATTCGGATTAACAAATATTTGACACCTATACGTACCCATGATATTGAATATAGCCATACACGACGCAACCCCTCTAGGAAGCAGGATTAAAATATGAAAACTGAAAAAGACGATACTCGTCCAAAACCAAATTACGAAATTGATCCTAACGTCCAAGCGCGCAGCCGCGCGGGTCGTCGGAGTTCCAACCGCAATGCGGGCAAGGATTTGGAAGAAGGCATAAAAACCCCGGCGGCTCCTGAAGCTCCGGCGGAGGAAGAAAAGGGCGGCATCACTGCCGAGGCTGAAAAAGAGTTGGACGCTGTTAAGGAGGAAGGAACCCCAGAGGAAGAAGCGGGGGAAACCCCAGAGGAAGAAGCTACCGAACCTAAAGCGGAAGAAGTTACAGAAACTCCTGCCGAAGAAGTTACCGAACCTAAAGCGACCAAACGGCATGCCCCGCCAGTAGGCGAGTATCAAGCCCCTGAAGGCGAATCTCACGAAGAGCTTATCGACAAATACCATGAAGCCCTGGCGTTTGGTGATCTTGAACAGGCCAAAGACTTGTACAAGAAACTCCAAGAACATCGCTTCTCTGAAAACAGACACCAGGCGAAGAGTTCCGACCACGCAGAACAAGAAGCCCAAGACTATGCGGATGCTGCAGAAGAATTGGCGAAGGCACATCCTGAATTGAATGAAGATGGCGTAGCGGCGAATAAAGTTTTGGCCTTGACTGACGTGTATCGTCAGGAAGGCATGACTGCGGCGGAATCACTTCGGAAAGCAGTCGCGGACTTATACCCAGAAGCGGCGGCTCCTGAAGTACCGGCAATGGAAGAAGTACCTCCTGCGCCAGTCCATATGAATGAAGGCGGTATCGTCCCGAATATGGCAGAGCGAATGGAGCGTAAACGTACCATCCCAGCGATGCCGAATGCGTCAGCACGGAATGAGCCACCTCCAGCCCCTGAACAACCAACTCGCTCCAGCGCTATCAAAAAGATGCGTGATGCGCGTGGGCAAAGCTAGTGGCAAAAAGTATCATTAATCCCGTCGGAAGGCGGCTACAAAACCAAATCGGGAAATTTAATTCCCGGTGTAAAAAGCAGGTGATTTAATATGAGTGGACAAATTTGGTCAGTCGCCGATGAAGGCGGATACATGTGGGCACCTAACCTGTCGGAGTACCTCCGTCTCCAAAACTTGCCTGTTGTAAAATGGCGCCAGTTATGCGACGTGAGAGAAAACGATGCGGACGGTAAACCATTGGTGGGTAAAGGCCGTGGGGATAAGTGGTACTGGAACGTATTCACTAAGCTGGCTCAAAAAGGCAGAGCCCTTTCTGAAACAGAAAGAATGCCAGAGAGCGGCTTCAAGATCACGCAATACTCAGGTACCATGACTGAGTACGGTCAAGCGGTTCCTTACACAGGTAAATTGGACGACTTGTCTGAACAACCGATCAGAGAGATTATCCGCAAATTGCTGAAGATCGACGTAGCGGAAACTTTCGACGTCGCGGCTTGGACGCAGTTCAACCAAACCTTGTTGCAGGTATGCCCAGCTTCGGGCACAAGCGCTACTGCGATTGAAACCAGTATCACGGGTTCCCCTACGCAAACCAACAACGTCGCCTTCGGTAAAGGGCATGTTGAGCCTATCGCGACATACATGAAAGAACGCGGCATCCCCGCTTATGAAGCTGGCGATTATTTCGCAGTAGCAAGACCCTCCACTTACGTCCAGTTGAAGTCCGATCTTGAAGGTATCCAAACCTATACCGAAACCGGTTTAGCTCAAATCAAGAATGGTGAGATCGGTCGGTACCGTGGTATACGATTCATCGAACAAACGCACATTCCACAAGGCGGCGCGATTAACGCGACTACTTTCAACCCGCAAACCGGTACAGCCCAAAACTGGGCGAACGGCAAATCGGATTGGATTTTCTTCATGGGCGCGGATACTGTCGCGGAAGGTATCGCTTTCCCAGAAGAAATCCGCGGTAAAATTCCAGATGATTATGGTCGTGGCCGTGGATTCAGTTGGCTTGCGCTGGAGGGTTTCGGTTTAAGCCATCCCGATGCGCAGAACGGCCGGATAGTTAAGTGGAACTCGTTGACATAAAATAGACTCCGCGCAGTGATGCGTGGATTTCTTTAAAGAATTTTTAAAAGGATAAGCAATATGTCTTATACAAATCCAAAAAAAGTCACTTACCACAGAACTGTGGCAGGCGCGACTACCGCTACGTGGACAATTATTCCACCTCCAGGCGTTACGCAATGTCGAGTCGTTGATATCAATGCGTCGGTCACAACCGCTTTTGTCGGTACTACTACTCCCGCCATTTTCGGTGTAGGTATCGCGGGTTCAGTGAATGCCTTAGGCCAGATCACTTTTGGTACTGCTTCCGTACCCTCCGCAGTGAATACCGGAGTGGGTTACGGTACACAGTACGTCAGAGGTACTAACCCTACCTATGACACAATGGACTTGGGCGGTACTTCGAACACCATTACCGGTACCCCGGCTACGCCAGAAGTATTAGGCCCCATCATCCTAACTATGACAGCTTCTACCGGGGGTACGCCAGCGGGCGCAGCCGAAGTTGAAGTAACTTTAGACTGGATCTAATAAACTATTTCAAACTATTTAGGAGATCGACATGGGCAGTTATCCAATGCGCGACGGGGTTCACGATTACCCTGCGGATGAAACGAACAAATACAAAGATACTCGTAATTTTCCAGCATCTGAAGTAAAAGCGGGAGTGGAGTTCGGTTTGGGCAGCGTGGAACACCTCGAGCGCGGGGTTATTCAACCGCAGCAAGAGACGCGCTCCAATACCTTCCGGCAGGAATCAGGGGATGAAGCCCCGGTTAGCGGGAAGAACGGCAAGTCCTTTAGGGTTCGCTATTAAGATGTTCGCCCCCATAGCTACATCGGGTTTTCCCGATGCCGTAGAGGGGGAAGATTTCCCAGCGGAGAACCCCTTAGAAACAGGGTTTATCAATCTGGGAAATGCCTCTGGGCCCGTGGGTTGTTCCACATGGAGGGACGAGTCTCTTGGCCCCAGCTACGGCGATGGGCTAAGATACGAGCACGAGGAGACAAGAACGATGGCGAAAGTCAAATCAAAACGGGATTATTAAGCATGGCGACACTGGATAGATCACGCCCATTCGGGCAAGTATACGGCTTCGTAACGGACAATTCTATGTACGTGCAAGACGGGCTACGGTTCGGAGCGAATGACGAAGAAATCACTGACGCCGACTACCTAGCCGCGAAGATTGTTAGCGTATCTTCGGCAGAAGCTCAAGCTCAAGCAGCCAAACCAAAGACCAAGACTAAAATAGAAGCCGATAGCTTACTGTAATGTTAACTCTGGACGACATCCGCCGTAGGGTAAGATCAAGGCTAGATGACATTGCTGCGCCGTATTTATGGTCGGATATCGAACTACTTGATTATGTCAACGATACGGTTAGGGATGCGGCAATCCGAGCGAATCTCGTCGTACAAGACGATGTTCCGGTAGTCTTCACCCAGAAGGTTGATTTAACTTGGAACGCTAAGTATGCGCTCCCTAGCAGTACGCTCGACGTTAAATCCGTTTACCTTCTATCGCAACCAACGAATACCTTATCGCGCACCAGTTTCAGAAGAAAAGACCAATATTATCAGGGTCGTCCAACGGACACGGGTACGCCCTTTGCGTACGCTTTAGACCAGACTCAGGCCGGAACCGGCACGGATTCAGGAATATTCGTACGAAGCATTACCTTTATTGGCACCCCAGTAGCCGCCGATACCGCTATGCTGGATATCGTCCGGCTCCCAATTTTATTGGAAGCGGGCGATGATGTTCCAGAAATGGATGAGATTTGGCACCCGGATTTGATTTACGGAATAACAGCACTGGCGTACCTGAAACGAGATTCTGATACCTTCGATCCAAAACGCTCCGAGAGGGATTTTCAACTCTTCGAAGACCGTTTCGGGCCAAGGCTACCCGCTATCGTAATCAGAGAACGGCAGACCGATGTACCCCTAGAGATGTTCGTAGGGTAAAAAATAAGCAGTAGTATGCAGGAAGTACTAAAAACTAAGGCACGGAATGCCAAAACTCCAAAAAGGGTATGTAACAGGATTCGTGTATCCTTTACGGGGCTTTTAGCATTAATATCGGAGAGATAATATGGCGATCATAGGCACCGCAGAAAATAAGCGAATAAAAGCGGAGCGCTTTTCCTCCGTAACCGCTCTTCCCATGGCGGCTTCGTATGGAGAAGGTTTGGCGATGATCGGGCAGGCTATCTACCTATCCGACGGCATTACCTGGACAAATGATTTAGGCTTGTCAGTAAAACCATTACCGGATATCTGGTACGTTAACACTTCCCTTACTGCGGCGGGCAATGGTTCTCCGGGAACCCCGTTCAATCTTCTGCAAGCGGCGATAAATGCGGCTGCGGCGTTCGATACCATCCTGGTGACAACGAACGGTATCCACGCAGAGAACATCACGATGCGGGATCTTGATGGCATAACCATCCTTGGTAACTCTGAAGTTACCACTATAATTCAAAACGTAGGTGCTTCGCACACCTTCACTTGGGTACCGGGAGCGACAACAGGAGCTGCCGTTAATAGTTTCGTAATGTCGCACATAGAATTCATGAACACCGATAATACGGGCACATACCACGCGATTCATATCGATGCTAACGCCGTGGCATCCCCAAACACTTTCGGCGCGTCCGAGATCGATTTCAATTTCGTGGATATATCTGGGGCGGGGGTAGCGGGGCAAACAACAGCGTATTTCCGCAACTTGGGTATATTCTACTGGACGCACGGCGCTGTTACGGGGGGCGATCTAGTTGCTACCAACTGCTCTACGTTTCGCACCCGACAAGTTGGGATCGGTACCCTGGCAGTACCCACTAATTTCAGCGCAGAGTACGCCGGGGCGAATCCTTGTACGGGAGCGGGCCGATCGGACTACACAATATCCCAACAGACAGTCGTATGGGGCAATTTAGTATTGTTGGGGCACCCCATCATGCAGGTAGATCAATCCTGCCTCGTTGTAGGGAGTACTATAGGTACTTTGACCAGCTACTATGCCTCGGGCAAAGATTACTGCCCGATCATTACCCTCTATGGGCAGCACGGTTTGGTTGGCGGGGCGGGCGGAGCGATCACGCTTACTTTCCCCGACCCTCAGACTTCTGGAACGGCTTTCAATTTCCTGGATATAGGCCCTGCCGCGCACATCGAGGGTGTGGTATCTCTAACCAAAACCAATTTCCTTCCTGCAACAGCGAGAGGCGTGGCGGTGGTAAACGGTTCAGGCCATTTTGATCTCACAACGGCCAGCGCTATCAATATTAGCGGCTACATCGCGTTGAATATGCGTGGCGGTACGTATACGCAATCCGCCATGACGGTGACCGGTGCGGCGACAGTGGACAGGGATGTAACGAGTTTCGTTCAAACTATCGCAGCCTCCCCCGACCGCAGTGACTATTACCCCGCCGTACCCAACCGGAGCTACGTATACGGTGTCGGTCTCCCCGTCAGTAGCAGCCGCGTTCGGGGTAACAGCCAAGGCCGTAAATGGCTTTACGCTGACGGGCCCCGCGAGCGGTACTGCGGATATAACGCTTAATAGAATATAGCGGTGAATGCACGTGGCGGAAGATAACTTAGGGCGAAGAGACTACGATTTTAAGGTCGCTACTTTAGAAGAGAAGGTGCGTCAGCTAGAAGTGCGGTGCGACAAGAAAGATATAAAGATCGAAGCGCTGATGGAGTTTCACCATCGAGCTATCGGCTACGCTATGGCGGCCAGTGTGGTGATAGCCGTAATCGCGCAGTACATGTCTGCGGGGAAGACGTAAAATGGCTCCTATACTTATCTACATACTAATCTGGGGGGTTTTCGTAGTAATCTCCGAGGTAGATTTCCGACGGCACATGAAGAAATACGAAGGGGGAAAGAGATGTCACTAGCAGTAAACTTGAAAAACTGGCTCACAGGAGCCGAAACGCCCATCACCGGTACGGCAGCGGGGGAAGTGGCGATCACGTCCCTGCCCGTAGCCCTTACGGATAGATCGGGGACGATTACTCTTGGCGGTACCGCCCAGGCGCTTATGGCGGCTAACGCTTCGCGAAAGGGATTTGTTGTCTACAATAATAGCGCGGGATCTTTGTGGATCAACGAATTGGGGGCTACGGCAGTGTTAGCGCAACCCGCTATTGAAGTAAAGACCGCGACATCGTATACTCCACCAGAAGGCGGGGTAAGTCCTGCCGCGATAAGCATAATCGGCGCTACGACAGCGCAGGCATTTACAGCAAGAGAGTGGTAATACTATGACCGAATACAATCCAGAAGTACCCCTGATTTGGACTATCAAAGGCAATTTGCCTTTGGCTGATCTACGGTACGAGACTTCCTGGCAGGATACCGCAGAGTTCACAACATTCACCGAGAACCATTACCTCGGTGACGAACTGGTTAAATCGAGTACGCATGCGTACAACAGGCAACCTTTGGAAATGGTCGGTGAGCAAGCGTCTTATGAAAAATTTAATCTAATTGATACTTTAGGAGTATATCATGGCTAATACCCAAGCTTTGGCGACCAGTTTCAAAGTTGATCTATTAAACGGGCTTCACGCCTTTGGCGCTTCGGTAATCCGGGCGGCGACAACCAAAGACACTTTCTACGGCGCACTTTACGTAGCTACCGCAACCCTGGGTGCGGCGACCACGGCGTACTCTGTCACCGGTGAAGTAGCCGGTACCGGCTATACCGCAGGTGGAGCGGCGTTTACCAACGTCAATGCCCCGGCTTCTACCGGTACCACTGCGTACTGGACACCGAGCGCGTCTTTGACATGGACTACCGTTACGTTGTCCACAGCTTTCGACACCGTGGCGCTGTATAACTTCACTGCGGCAGGAAAAAACGCGGTTGGCGTTTTCACTTTCGGAAGTCAAACTGTAACCGCCGGAAACTTTAGCCTCACGATGCCAACTAACGATTCGACTAATGGTTTGATTCGACTAGCGTAAGTTATGACCGTACGCGCCTACCCTGCCACCCGAGTATGGGAAACATCGGCCACCACAGGCACCGGTTCCTATACGCTGGGCGGGGCTAAGGCGGGCTACCGGACTTTCGCGTCCGCCTACTCCTCTGGAGTTCCTGTCCCCTATGTGGTAACGGACGGAACCAGCCACGAATGGGGTATCGGAACGTATACGACAGGGAGTTTGGCAAGAACGACTATCCTTGGGAGTTCGAATGCTGGAGCCGCCGTAAACTGGACCGCAAGCGCTCTTGACGTCTTCGTTTCTTTCCTGGCCGAAATACAGCCCTTTATGCCCGTCACCGGCGATCCGTCCCCTCTAGCCGAAGGAATGACGTGGTACGACGTATCTTCACAGCAGTACAGAGGCATGGGCTTCTCGGGGGGTAGTTGGGCAGCCGGGGGCGCTTTAGCGACGGCAAGGGATTATCTTGCCGGAGCCGGTACCCAAACCGCCGCACTCAGCTTTGGCGGGATTACAGGGGGATCCACAGTCGCAGCCAATACGGAAGCGTATAACGGTACCAGTTGGTCAGCCGGGGGCGCTTTAGCGACGGCAAGGGGTTACCTTGCCGGAGCCGGTACCCAAGCCGCCGCACTCAGCTTTGGCGGGTATACAACGGTAGCCGTAGCCAATACGGAAGCGTATAACGGTACCAGTTGGGCCGCCGGGGGCGCTTTAGCGACGGCGAGGTATTATCTTGCCGGAGCCGGTACCCAAACCGCCGCACTCAGCTTTGGTGGACTTACAACGGTAATCGTGGCCACTACGGAAGCGTATAACGGTACCCTCACCGCGAAGACTTTTAATCTTATCTAGGAATTTTATGCTTACTAAATACCTCCTAAAGGGCGACATGCTCTCGGAAGAAGACTCCCTGGCGCTGCGCGCATTAGCTGGAGAGCTTCAGGATACATGGCTGAAACGGCAACTCTGGCGCACCGAGACAGAAATGCGCGTTTCTGTGCTTAACGACCTACATTTCCCTACCCCCGCCTCGAAATATTGGCAGGCGGTACGTGAACAATCCGTATTTCTGGAGAATCTCGCGCAGTTGGACAGGGACTATCGGCGCAATGAAATAGAAATACGTAAATTGCATAAAGCAATCTCCTCTGAGACCGATGGCGACACTAAGGAATTACTCGGGATTGACCTAGAAGAAAAGGAATTTAATTCGCACTCTATGTCCCTCGCGGCGAAAGATAGAATGCGGGAGCTGAAGTTATGGTCGAGTCTCAAACAAGAGTTTGACGACGGTACATTCGATACGAAGGATGTTAATACGCACCAGTTAGTCAGCTACGGGCAGCGTTTCGCCCGTCAAATGTCCCTGACCGACCCCACCAGCATGAGTCCGAGCGAGTACCACAACTTAGCCGGACAATTTTATAGCGTGGTGAACGTCGCTAAAAAGACGGGAGTACTCGACGAAATCCTAGCGGTACTATCTCCTGATATAGCACTGAAACTGGTGCCCGAAAACGTGAGGTTAACGTGATTGCATACGCCGCACTGCCGTTCGGGACGGGGGCCATAACCCACGAAGATCAAGAGCTCCACGGCCTGAAGTTCGCATATTACCCCGGAAACATTATGGCGGTTACGGGAACCACTCAAGCCGCACTAGACTATTGGGCGGCTCGGGTTCCTACGACGTTTATTACGCAGTCCGCCGCGCAGGCTGCGGTTAATGCGGCGTATATCGGCGCGGTAGGCCCGCAAGGGCAGATACTGACCGCGCCTACCGTGTAGTATAGTGTACGGTATCGTCTATGGCGGTGCCCCCTACGGAAGCGTCCTCTCCGGGCGAAGCTTAGTTGGCGCGCAGGCTACCGGAACTCCCGGCACCGTAACAATTACCCACACGGTCTCCTTAACGGGGGTCGCCGTAGCCACGTCCTCGGGAACGATGATCGGAGGAGCGGGAGGATTAGCGGGACAAGTACTAAGCACTTCTTCTGGGGTAGTCACCCCCAGTTCCTCAGTAGGGCTAACGGGAACCTCTGCGTTGGCGACTCCGGGCACTATGGGTGCCGCCTATGGGGGAGTATTAACGGGGGGTATTTCTTCTGCCTCGATAGGTGTTTTAACCCCTGTTATTTCTGGGATTCTTTCGGGTAGCACCCTTACTTCCTCTCAAGGATCTGTAAGCGGAGGGCAGATACTAGCCGGGCAAACCACTGCGCCCATTATGGGGGTTATGGGGCTTTCCCTCTCTGTAGGGCTAACGGGAACCTCTGCGTTGGCGACTCCGGGTACTATACTCCCGTTGGCGGCATCTAACCTATTGTTGCTCGGGCAGGCGGCGACGGGTGCCCCAGGCTCCCTGACCCTAGCCGCGACCGTAAACATTGTTGGCTCTTCTACGACTTCAGGAACCGGGGTAATATCTGTCGCGGAGGGGGCGGCAATACTCGGAGCATCCACTGGGGCATCCACCGGTATTTTAGGAATTTCCAATACTCCGACCTTATTAGGGACTGCGGCTACGAGTGCGCAGGGGGCGCTAAATGCTATCCCATCTGCGTATCTAGTCGGTAGCGCAGCCGCAGGAATTGCGGGGATACTACCCCCTCTAGTAACGGTACCGCTGATAGGGGCGGGTTTGACCTCAGCGACGGGTACCCTGACCCTAGCCGCGACCGTAAACGTTGTTGGCTCTTCTACGACTTCAGGAGCCGGGACGATACTTGTCGCGGAGGGGGCGGCAATACTCGGAGCAGTCTCTGGGGCATCCGCCGGTGTTTTAGGAATTTCCAATACTTCGACCTTATCAGGGAATGCGGCTACGAGTGCGCAGGGGGCGCTAAATGCTATCCAACCCGCGTATCTAGTCGGTAGCGCAGCCACAGGAATTGCGGGGATACTACCCCCTCTAGTAACGGTACCGCTGATAGGGACGGGTTTGACCTCAGCGACGGGTACCCTGATCCCGGTCAATACTTCATTGGCCGTGCCAATGACCGGACAGAGCCTATCACTTTCCCAAGGTGTGCTAGCGGCCTCATCTTCTTCAGTGGTTGCGATCACAGGGCTAACAGCGACGGGCACCGTGGGCTCACTCGGGGTAAACAGTGCCGCATCTCCGCTAGGATCGTCGGTAACTTTATCCGCAGGCGCGATACTTCCGTCCAGTTCTTCTATCACGGCTTTAACCGGTTCCGAGGTCACCTCAGCGCAAGGCGTAATTCTAGCGGCGCCTTCCGTTCCTATGGTAGGAGCCGCTAGTACGCTCTCCATAGGCTTGGTAGCGGTAACGGTTCCAGATGCACTTACTGGAACCATCCTAAATACATCCGCAGGGGTCACCAGCCCCCTGCTCGTTGTCGGGTTAGTTGGCGTTTCGAGTACGGCTTCTGCGGGCCCTGTAAGCGCTTCTACGGGATCAAACGTAGTATTAACCGGCAATTCCGCAGCGCTAACTCCAGGGACTGTCGCCCCCTTTAACGCGCTAATCTTACAAGGCCTAAGTAGTGTTTCCTCCGCAGGCGTTATAGTCCCTGCGAATGCCGACCCGATAACGGGGGTTCAATCCGTTACCGGATTGGGGGCGGTTATTCCGTCTTCATCGTCGGTAGTTAACCTAACGGGACTTGCAGGCTCTATTGCGGCGGGGATCGTAGCTACTTCTAGCGTCATCGGAGTACTTGGTACCATCACGAACTCCGCTGCGGGAACCGCCATAGCGGCGGATAGCCAACCACTTTCGGGGCTATCCGGCACTCTCGCGGGGGGAACCCTGACCGCGATAACAACCTCAGTAGTACCATTGGTGGGGGTAAGCGTCTCCACCGCAGCGGGGGGAATTACGCCTGCTACCGTACTTGGTATAACAGGGGTCGCGTCCACTTCGGCGGGGGGAGCAATAGTAGCCGAGGTTGACGGGCTGCTATCGGGGGCTTTGATTGCCACTGGGCAAGGGGCATTAACGCCAATCTCGTCATCCGTGGTCGCACTGACAGGAATCGCGAGTACCGGCTCCGTAGGAACTATCCTCGCCGCGCCTTCGGTGCCTTTAAACGGAATAGCTTCTACTTCGGGATCTGGAACGTTGGCCCCCGTTTCCTCCTCAGTTGTGGCCTTAATCGGGCAGGCTATAACGACTTCGATCGGCAGCGTAGCCGTCGCTTTAGCGCCTATAGCGGGAGCAGTTTCAACTTTAGCGGCGGGTACTGCGGTAGCAGCGGTAGATATTCCGTTGGTCGGGGCAGCATCGGCGCTTTCCACAGGAACCGTAACCGCCACCACGACTTCGGTAGTGGCGCTAACTGGAAGTATTGCGGTTTCCGCTACCGGAACGGCAGTTGCAACCCCAGCCCTAGGGATTTCAAGTGCCGTATCTACTGGTAGTATCGGATCGCTACTATACGCGCCAGAAGGAATCCTAACCGGAACTGCGATAAACACCGCTACGGGTACTCTAGTAGCAACGTCGGCCTCCACAGTCGCCATAACTGGGCAGGCGATGGCAACGACGACCGGTACTATTTCGACGAATATCTCTGTAGGACTACTCGGCGCAACGCTAGCGAGCAATAGCGGAGCGCTCACCGCAGTCGTGGCGCCCGCATTGACAAGCCCGACCTTAATAACGGCTGCCGGAACTCTGACGGCAGGTATCGTCGCCCAAGTAATCTCCCCCGCGATAACGACTACCATTAACGGAACCTCGTCCAACGTCACCGTAGCATTGACGGGAATCGGGGTTGCGACGGGGGCAGGAACGCTGACGGCCATAACCCTCTCGGTGGCGGCGTTAACAGGACAATCGGCTAGCGCGGGGCAAGGTAATATCACCGCCGCGCCAGCCGTCACCTTGGCAGGGCTATCTTCGACCCTCGCCGGGGGAGTTGCTTCGGCCAATACGACGATAGCGCTCCAAGGTGTCTCAAGCACCGTATCAGCGGGAGTTATCCTAGAAGGGGTCGCAGCGGTACTGATCGGGCAACAGATCAACGCCGCCCCCGGCACTATCGCGGCGTCAAGTTCTTCTAATGCGGCGCTATCAGGGCAGGCGGTAACTTCTGCGCAGGGGGTATTAACGGCAATAATACCGATTACGGCGTTAACCGGGGCTTCGGTATCTGCGGCTACGGGGGTGATGTCCCCCGTAGTTTCCTTGAGTCTGACAGGAACCCTGGAAGTTTCCACGGCGGGGATGGTAAGCCCCTCTGCATCCTCCACGGTGAACTTGTCAGGGTTGCGGGCCTCTTCTTTCGCCGGGAATCTGTCCGCCAGAACTCAAGGAGTTAGTTGGGTGATCGTGGAAGCGACACCTTCTAAAATAATTTGTCCACGGATGTACTCTGGCGTAATATACGCGTATCAACTTAACACCCTTGTGGTCGAGAACAGGAATATTTCTGTGACTGCGGCGGCATAACCCTCAGAGGAAAAGTATGCTATATCCTGCCACGAGTAAAGGGCCTTTCAAAGTATCAGGGTACTATGACCCCCAATCCAAGAGAATCATGGGGATCATCTATAAGCCCCCGACATGGACTCCGAATACGGTGTATTACCAGCAGGATGCGGATAATTACGACATCGTAATTCCGACAGTATTCAAAGGGTTCTATTTCAAGGTGGACAATCCGGGGCTATCGGGGGCGGTAGAACCTATTTGGCCCACGGTCGTGGGCGGTACAGTGACCGATAATGCCGGACTCATCTGGGAGGCGGTTGCCTATAATTTGATGCCGCCCTCGGTATCGATACTAACCTCGACTTTCACCGTATCCGACGGGGTTTCTCTTTCGGGGGCTGCCTCTACGGCGGGCACAACCCAAGTAACGATCGTCAACGTTCCCGCAGGAGTGACTAATTTCACCTTGCTCAACCATACCGTGAAATCCAACGGGGAGGAAGATGATGTATCCCTATTTTTTCGCGTCGCAGACAGGTGATAGACTATGGCTTTAAAAGATGGAATGCGGATCAAAGAGACGACCACGACGACTGGCGCGGGTACGCTTTCTTTAGCAGGCGCCCCTACCGGATTTAATACCATCGTTAGTGAGATAGGTACCGGAAATACGATGTTCTATTGGTTGGCCGATGCCAACACAATCGACTGGGAGATGGGCATCGGCACCATCACTGCGGGAGCGCCTAATACTTTCGCCCGTACTACAGTCTTACGATCCACTAATGCCAACGCTGCGCTCGTCCTATCAACGGGGACGCACACCCTGGTTAACGCCCCCGTCCCAGGGTATTCCACAGGAAACACGGATTACCGCGGCAATGCGATAACCAATTATGCAGAGAACGCCCCCGCCCCCGCCATCGCTGCGGGGGTTTTGACCCTGGATCTATCGACCGGCAATGTATTCAACGTTGCGCACAATGCCAATATCACAACGCTCACAATTACTAATGCCACCGCAGCGGGAAAAATGGGTAGCTTCACGTTGATTCTGACGCAGGACGCTACAGGAGGCCGGACACTGGCCTTCCCCGCCGCCGTGAAATGGTCGGGAGGTACCGTGGGGG
>JANYKK010000108.1 GCA_025361585.1 Methylobacter sp.
GCCAGCATTGTAACCAAAGGACGTTGTCGCGACCAATCATGATTGATCCAACTCCAGTGACCGCATAAATGTCAGAAAATGCCTTTTAATTGGGTCGCTGTTTTCAACGAAACTGTCGGTACGTCGGGCGAGAACCCGCTCTGATGGACATATAAAGTTGAATAGGGGTGAGATGCTGGCATAGTAATCGGGCATAGAGGTTTCTTCTCATGGGGAGCGGGTTGTGCGTCAAGAAAATGTTCTGGTCGAACGGGCACAGTACTTCGTGAGAAGGAGCATGCAGGCCGAAAAGGCACTTGCGAGGATCTCCCGGAAATACTATTTGGGCGAGAGATATCAAAGAGTAGCACCTCGGACACCAGAGGTGCTAAAAAATAGTGAGAATTCCTGTTTTATTTGTCGGTGGCAGTGCGTCAGTCGTAGCTGTGGGGTCTGGTTATACGGCGAATTTCGATCAGTCGGCCGAAGGAGAAAAATTACTCCTCGATTCCGATTGCTCTTATGGGTAGTCAGGGGGTTGCAGTCTTCACTTTTGGAGCAAGCATCCGATACCGTTCCAAATCCTCCGGGGTATCCAAATCCCATTGTTCGCTTAGTTCGTGATGGCGAAGCTTATAGTGTTCGATACGGGCGCGGGTTTGGGCTAGCACTCGTTCCGTCCCCCAAGGCATGTTATCAAAGAGCTCTGGGTGGGGGCGGTTGAGTCCGATCATTACATAGCCGCCGTCTTCTGCAGGGGCTAATACGACTTCATTTTCCTGGGTTAAGGCGGTTAACGCTTGTTCCAAATCCCGTTCGGTTAATGACGGGCAATCGCAGCCCATTAACAATGCGTGAGAGTAGTCGGCAAGCGCCGAGCAAAAAGCATGGTGCATGCGTTCGCCTAAATCGGCTCCTTGTTGTTGCTTTAACACTATCGGATAGGCGGCTTTAGATGCGGTGAAAAAGTCATGGTCGGTTGTCGGCATGCACCAGAGCTGTACCGGACATAGATGGCTTTGTGTCGCCCGCTGGAATGTTTTTATGCTGAGCTCGATATGAAGTTCGGCAGCCTGTTCGGCGGTTAATTTCTGGATTAAGCGGGTTTTGACCTGGCCGGGAATCGGGGCTTTGCAGAAGATCATCAAGACGGCGTTGGGGTATTTGTGAGTCATGATTGATGAGTTACGGGCGATTAATGGAGCATTTTTACGCAAAAGTATTTAAACAACGCGTCATCCCGGCAGGGATTGCCGGGATCCAGGAGCCATGGATGGCAATGCTAAATCAAGCCACATGTCTTGCCACAGGAAGGTACGCATTTCGATCAACCGTTTTTTAGCCATACGAGACCGATTTTTGAGTCGTTTTTTCCATGCGCTCACCTTAGCACATCCCTGTGTTCTGGATCCCGGCATTCCCTGCCGGGATGACGTTGATACACGTTGAGTGGCATTTATTATCTCTTGCATGGAGATTTAAATACTCGAACATCACCTTTTCCGCAACGCCTTAAAAGGCAACAGCAATAGTTGCACAAAGCCTAATTCATGCAGCTCACGAAAAGGGCTTAATCCTATCGCCATAGTCGTTTGCGGCTGCTTGGGTTCGGCGACATAGGTTCTGCACAGCCTGTCCCAACAGGAAATGGAAAAGCCGTAATTGCTGTCGGTTTCAGCCGGTAAGGTTGAGTGATGGATGCGGTGCATGTCCGGGGTGATGACCAACCAACGCAGTTTTTTGTCTATCGCCGCTGGGATGTCGATGTTGCTGTGGTTAAAGGTCGCCGCGCCGTTCAGGATAATCTCAAAAGCGATGACCGCCCACGGATTTGCGCCAATCAAAACAATGCACAGCACCTTGTACAGCATCGAAATCATGATCTCCAGCGGGTGAAAGCGCACGGCGGTGGTAGCGTCAAATTCCAGGTCGGTATGATGCACTTGGTGCAAACGCCACAGCAGCGGCCATTTGTGCGAAACGATGTGTTGGCAGTAAATGGCGAAATCAAGGAACAGCAAGGTCGCGATAATCGACAGCGGTTCGGACGCGGATACTTGGTTTAGCAATCCGTATCCCTGATTGGCGGCGGTTACTGCACTCAGGTAGGCCATGCCGCCGATGGACAAACGCATGATTGCGATGTTGAATACGGCGAGTCCCAGATTCACCGGCCAACGTTGTTTGCGGCTGACCTGCTGGACTCTTCTGGGGCTGACATATTCCCAGGCTATCATGATGCAGAATATGCCCAGCGCGGCGCTTAAACGGATTACGGTTTCCAAAACTGCCCCCTGGAATAAAGTGCGGCCAATAGCTGCGGGTCGGCGCCAAAGAAGTAACACAGGCGCAAACTCCACATCAGCAGTATAGTCCTGTATATGCCGTAATACTCCCATCTTCGCCCGGAGCTGGTAACTTTGGCTTCAAGGCAAAGCGGCGGGCTGATTTTATTTAGCGCCTCGCTTAAAGCGATGTCTTCCATCAAGGCGATTTCGGGATACTGCCCCACTGCTGAAAACGCCGATTTTGTGACAAAAATTGCCTGGTCGCCGGTGGCTATGCCGGTCAGGCGGGAACGCAGGTTCATCATCCAGGCGATGACTTTCAGCATGACATGATCGCCGCTTAACTGGATGTCGAAACGGCCCCATTGCTTGTAGTTGATGTGTCGTTCGATCAACTGCAATGCGTGTTCGGGCAGAAAAGTGTCGGCATGCAAAAAGAGCAAAATATCTCCGCTGGCATGGCTTGCGCCGAGGTTCATTTGCCGGGCGCGGCCTTTTTCCGAGCCGATGATTTTGTCTGCTAAAGCGGCAGGAATAGCTGATTGGTCCGTACTGGCATCGACAATGATGATTTCGCAATGGCTGCGTAAAGGCTGCAACGCGAGCAAGCACGAGGCGATGGTTTCTTGTTCATTCAGGGTTGGGATGATGATCGAAAAATTCATTGGCCCGAGCTATTCCGTGAAACTCATTTATCCACTTTTAAAACCGGCACAGCAGCCAGCAGCTTTTGGGTATAAGCCTGCTTGGGCTGGGTCAAAACCTCGGCCACGCCGCCCTGCTCTATGATCTTGCCCTGGTACATCACCGCAACGTCATCGGCGATTTCCGCAACGACGGCAAGATCGTGGGTGATGAACAAATAGCTGACGCCTTTTTCCCGCTGCAAGGTTTTCAGCAATTGGATAATCTGCGCCTGCACCGATACATCCAGTGCGCTGGTCGGCTCGTCGCAGACGATCAGCTTGGGATCGACCGCCAGTGCGCGGGCAATGCAAATGCGCTGGCGCTGGCCGCCGGAAAATTCATGCGGATAACGCAACGCCGAATCCTCGGGCAGATCGACCTGCTGCAACAGTTGCCGGACTCGATCCTTGCGTTGATCGGCACTCACCTCGGGATGTAAGGCCCTGATGCCTTCGGCGATGATGTCGCCGACCAGCATGCGCGGATTCATCGACGAGAACGGGTCTTGGAACACGATCTGGATATTGGCGCGCTGCTGCCGCAAGGCTTCGCCGGTCAATCCGTTCAGTTCGACGCCGTTGATCACGACCCGGCCGCTGCCGGGAATCAGGTTTAACAGGCTCTTGCCCAGCGTGGTTTTGCCGCAGCCGGATTCGCCGACCAGGGCCAGCGTTTTGCCTTGTTGGATGTCGAAACTGACGCCATCGACAGCCCGCACATAATCGACTATTCGCTTGAAGATGCCTTTTCGGATCGGGTAATGGCAATAAAAATCGCTGACCTGCAACAACGGCGGTTTTTCCTCGGTGCTGTGCGCTAAGCAACTTTGCATCGACGGCAGTGCGTTCAGCAATTTGCGGGTATACGGATGTTTAGGCTGGTTGAAAAACTCGGCTGTTGCGCCGATTTCGACGATTTTACCCTGCTGCATGACCGCCACCCGATCGGCGATGCTGGACACCAGCGCCAAGTCATGACTGATCAGCCACAAGGCCATGCCTGTTTGTTGCTGGATATTTTTCAGCAAGGCCAGGATTTGCGCCTGGATGGTCACGTCCAGCGACGTGGTCGGCTCATCGGCGATCAATAAATCCGGCTTGCCCGCCAACGCGATCGCTATCATCACCCGCTGCCGCTGGCCGCCGGACAACTGGTGCGGATAATCTTTAATGCGCTGCTGCGCTTCGGGCAGTTCGACTTGCTGTAATAGTTCCAGCGCCCGTTGTTGTACCTCGTCTCTGGGTAAATCGAAATGCAGCTTGATGACTTCCTCGATCTGGCTGCCGATGGTCATCACCGGATTCAGCGAAGACATCGGGTCTTGGAAAATAAAGCCGATGCAGCGGCCTCGAATTTTGCACAGCTCTAACTCCGAGCGCTTCAGTAAATCATCGCCTTTTAGCGTGATTGCGTCGGCGTTAAATCGTGCATTGTTCGGCAACAATCTGAGCACCGACAACGCGGTGATCGATTTGCCGGAACCGGATTCGCCGACCAACGCAAAGGTTTCGCCTGCATGGATTTCAAAACTGATATTATCGACCACCGTCTGCTGCTTGTGGTTGAAGGCGACGCTAAGGTGTTCAACGGTCAATAAGGGATTATTCATTGCCGCTCCGTCTCGGGTCGAACGCATCCTGCACCACGTCGGCAAACAGGTTGGCCGCCAGCACCAGCGCGAACATAAACACAAAGGCGGCCGTCAGCGACCACCAGACGATAGGCTCGCGCGCCATTTCCAGCCGCGCGCCATTGATCATATTGCCCCAACTGTAGCTGGTCGGATCGACGCCGATATTGATGTAGGACAGCACCGCTTCGGCCAGCACCAGCGAACTGAAATCCAGCACTACCGAGATCAGCACGATGTGCATCACATTGGGCAGGATGTGGCGCACTAAAATCGTGTCTTGCTTGACGCCCAAGGCTTGAGCCGCCTGGACGTATTCCATTTCCCTGAGTTTTAAGGTTTCCGCCCTGAGCAAGCGGCATAAACCTGTCCAGCTGGTCACGCCGAGGATCATGCACAGGAACAATAAACGCATATCGGCCCTGACGATGACGCTGGTAAAGTCCGCCTCGTGATTGGCCATGTACACCTGCACCATCAGGATCGAGGCGGCGATCAGCAACACGCCGGGAATCGAATTGAGCGTGGTGTAGATGTATTGGATGATGTCGTCCACCCAGCCACGAAAAAATCCGGCCAGGATGCCGAAGATGATTGCCATCGGCAGCATGATCAACGTGGTTAAGGTGCCGATAACCAAACCGGTGCGGATGCTTTTTACGGCTTGGTAAAACACGTCCTCGCCGACTTTGTCGGTGCCGAACACATGATAATAGGCGGACAGGTGGATCAGGGCCGTGGCGAGCGGCACGATAATAAACAGGACGAGCCAGACGGCCTTGGTGCTTGGACTGATTGGCTCGGGGTCTTGCGCCTCTATGCCTTCCCTTCCCTCACATTCTGGCCGGACGATAAAATTAAGCCGCTCATAGTAGGTTTGTCGAACGGCATAACACAACAGCATGAACAACCCCATCAAGCCCAAGCCTTGAGCCAATCCGTAAAGCCCTTTTTGCAAAATATCGGGAATACGTTGCGTTTCAGGATCATCCAAATGCCTACCGCCGAACTCAAGGCGCGGATAACCCCACTGCATGGAGCCATCCGCCAGCATGATCATTTCCTTGCTGTACAGCGTGGTCGCAAAAGGTGCGGAATAGGTTTTTTCGCCATGCTCCCGTAGCGGCGTCGCCCAATCGTCCAGCAGGCTGATGATCTCGTTTTTTTTGTCATTGGCGGGCTTGAAATGCACGGAATCGAGCAAGCCGATCAGCACAAAAAACACCAGCACCACCAACGACACCATGCCGATTTTGCTGCGGCTTATTTGTTGCAGCGGACGCTGAATGTGTTCTTTTCCGCGCAGGTACAGCCCAAGCGTCAGCATCACAACAATCAGCAAGTAAATCAGCGCGTCTGTCCATAACACCACCATTACGACAACCTCACGCGCGGGTCAACCAGTGTGTAGGAAATATCGGTCAGTAGCAGCCCGATCACATAGAGCACCGAACCCAGAAAAACCATCGCCCGAACGATGGCGAAATCCTGGCTATTGATCGCGTCTATGGTGTAACTGCCCAAACCGGGGATGCTGAAAAACGATTCCATGATTAAGCTGCCCATAAACAACAGCGGCAACACCACCACCACGCCCGTCAAAATAGGAATCATCGCATTGGGTAACACATGCCGGAACAGGGTTTGGGTTTCGCTCAAGCCTTTGGCTCTTGCGGTACGCACATAATCTTTTTCGACTTCTTCTAAAAACAAGGTGCGGTACCAGCGTGCGCCTGAGCCTATGCCGGAAAATACGCCAATCAGCACCGGCAGAATCAGGAACTTGATCGCCGCCATGCCGTCGTCATAGCCGGAAATAGGCACCAGCCTTAAAACTTTACCGATAAAAAACTGCCCACCGATAATATAAAATAGCGAGGAAATCGACATCAGAATCACGCATAACACGATGCCAGCATGTTCCAGGTAAGTGCTGCGGAACAGCACCATCATCAGCGCAAAACAAATATTCACCAGCAGGCCGATCATCAACGTCGGCAACGCCACAGCAAGACTGGGCCAAGCGCGTTCTTTTATGTCCGCGCCGATGTTCCGCCCACTATCGGACACGCCGAAACGAAACAAAAACAAGCCGACCGATTTTTGGTAAAAAATAGTATTGATTAGCTTTTTCTCGCCTTGCGCATCAGAATTCCAGAGCAGCGGTACATCGTAGCCATGTTGCTGTTTCCAATTGGCGATGGCTTGCTCCGTGACGTGCTTTTGCCCGAGCTGCATACGCGCCATATCGTCCGGGCTGTTGACGACGAAGAACAGGACGAAGGTTAAGATATTGACGCCCATCAACAAGGGCAGGCTATATAAAAGCCGCCGGATAATATACTGGGTCATAGCTTGGTTTCCTTGGTTCGGCGGCGATAGGCATTAATCGCCGGAATCAACATCAGCGCAAACGCCGCGCCGCCCAGCGCCAAAGGCCAAAACACCGGCTCATTCCATTGCTGCCTTTTTTCGGCTCGGGCGGCGGTATCGATGCGGGTGTATTTAAGTTGGTTATTCGCCATCAGGTTCGGCTTAAGGTTTTTGTACCAGCCGTGAAACAACGAAAAATTCTTCGGGTGATAGCCGAAAACCCACGGCGCATCGCGACGCACTATGTCCTGCATTTGCTGGATAATCCGATAGCGTTGCTCGCTGTTATCCATGTTGCGCATTTGCTCGAATAATCGGTCGAATTCGGGGTTCTGGTAATTGGCGGCGTTTTCGCCGCCGTGCTGCACTTTGGAGTTTGCGCCGTACAGCAGGAAAAAGAAGTTCTCGGGATCGGGATAATCGGCATTCCAACCCCAAACAAAGATCTGGGCGTTGCCGGTGCGCATTTTTTCCTGAAAACGGTTGTAGTCGGTGGCGCGTATCACCAGTTTGATACCCAGTTTTTCAAACTGTTTGCGATACCAGTTCATCCGGGGGCGGTCGTCAACACCGGCGGCCGCAGTGTCGAAATACAAAATCAGGGCTTCTTTGGTTTTGGGATCTATGCCGCCTGCATAACCGGCTTCTGTCATCAATTGCCTAGCGGCATCGATTTTTTTACGCTGAGCTTTGCCTACAGGACGTAGGTAAGGGGCGTGAGCAGGAGCGGAAGCTTTTCCGTCCAACCAATCGTAAGCATAAGGATTGATACCTGCTTTATCTCCAGCAAAGCCGTAGATGCCGGGCGGCAACACGCCTTGTGCCGCAACGCCCCGCCCGTTGGTGAAAATGGAAATGTATTCTTCATAATCGACCGCGATAGCGATAGCCTGCCGCAACTTACGGGCCTGTTCGGTCGCACCGCCCACAGTCGCATCAAGCATATTAAAACCCATATAAAAACTGGAGACCGCTACCGAAGTTTGCAGCTGGATGCCTTTTTCCAACATGGTCGGCGTCAGTGCCACGCCGCCGCTGCCGGTGAACTGGATCGCTTGGTCGAAGCTGTCCGAGGCGATGCCCGACGCATCGAAATAGCCTTGCAGAAATTTTGTCCAGTAGGGGATGGTTTCTTTTTCCAGCATAAAAACCACTTTGTCGATAAACGGCAGCGGTTTTCCGGCATCGGCCAACAGACCTTTTTGCCGGTCTTCGGGATCGCCTTCGCTCGGATAAGTTTCAAGATGAAACAGCGGATTCTTGAGCAGGATCATGCGCCGGTTCGGATTATTCTCCGCCATCAGATAAGGCCCGGTGCCTAGCGGAAACCAATCCAGGGTAATGTTTTTGTCGGCAAGTCCCGGTTGGTCGTAAAACGCATCCGCTTCCCACGGCATCGGCGAGAAAAACGGCATGGCCAACCAGTAGATAAATTGCGGATATTTGCCTTTAATGCGAATGCGATATTGATAACGACTGAGCGCAGTTGCGCCAGCTATCGGCAGGTCTCTAATTGCTACCTTGGGTTTGTCTTTGACCTGCTTGGAAAAATCGTCAAAGCCGACGATATAATTCTTCATGATTTCGGAGATCGGCGACTGGATTTTGGGATGCGCCAGACGCTTGATCTGGTAAACATAATCCTCGGCGGTGAGTTCGCGCGAACCGGTAGCTTTAAAGTCATACAGCGACGTCGCAGCATCGATTTGCGCTTTATTTAACTGGTGGTATTCATAATCGCCCTGGGCGTTTTTAGCCAGCGCGGGATGTGGCTGGTAACGAATATTGGGTTGAATATCAATGATGTAATCGGTAAACGCAATATCACTATCATTTGCGCCATTACCCAACTTTCCACCCTTTGAATTCAGGTAAATAATTTCCGGCATACGGGCAGCGGTTAAAGGCACTACTTGGTAAGGCCTTTTCAGGTAATGATATTGAAACGGCGGCTCGTAAATCTGCGCGAGAAAGGTATATTCAGTGGCATTGTAAGCTACCGCCGGATCCAGATGCTTGGGCCGCTCTGAAAATGATTCATACAAAACCGCCTGTTTGCCCTCGTCTTCGCTATATGGGTTGTTCAGTTGCGCTGATGCCCACGCCGCGCACGAAAACGTGACAATAGGCAATATCAGAACCAATACACGAACTTTGCAGGTTTGCATCTTCATAGACAAAAGACTGGACATCAATAAAAGGGTCATAGATACTTAAACTCTATTGTAACAACAAAAACATCGGGAGATGATAATGGGTTTTATGCAGGGCAAACGGGTCTTGATTGTGGGTTTAGCCAGTAATCGTTCTATCGCATGGGGTATTGCGCAAGCCATGCACCGCGAAGGCGCTGAATTAGCCTTCACCTTTCAAAATGAAAAGCTGCAAAGCCGCGTCGAGGAAATGGCGGGACTTTGCGATTCCAACATCACCATTGAATGCGATGTCAGCATCGATGAACATATCGACACGGTATTTAGCAAGCTGGCCGAACACTGGGACGGTTTGGATTGCATCGTGCATTCAGTCGCTTACGCGCCTCGTGACGCGCTGAACGGCGATTATGTCGATGTCACCACCCGTGAAAACTTCCAAATTGCCCACGATGTCAGCTCTTACAGCTTTACTGCGTTGGCAAAAGCCGGACGCCCGATGATGAAAGGCCGCAACGGCTCTTTGTTAACCCTGACTTATTTGGGCGCCGACCGGGCGATTCCTAACTACAACGTGATGGGTGTGGCCAAAGCCAGCCTGGAAGCCAATGTCCGTTATATGGCAGTGGCCTTAGGCGCGGAAGGCACACGGGTTAATGCGATTTCGGCAGGCCCGATCAGGACGCTGGCCGCATCAGGCATCAATGATTTTAAATCGATGCTTGGCAAAGCGGCCGATACCGCGCCGTTAAAGAAAAATGTCACTATTGAAGAAGTCGGCAATGCGGCGGCTTTTATGTGCTCCGATCTGGCTTCGGGCATTACCGGCGAAATTACTTTTGTCGATTGCGGCTATAACATCGCCGGTTTAGCGGCATCTTAACGCGAAAATCTCGGCACAAAAAAAGGGAGCTTAAAGCTCCCTTTTTATTTCCGGCCCGACAGTTTATTTAGGGGGCTTTCACCGATATATCGGCATCTGCCTGCAAACTGTTTATCAACGCATTAAATTCGGTCTGACCAAAGGCTTTGGCGATATTCTTGTTCGCCAGTTCCAGCTGCTTTTTGTCATCCTCAGTCATTACGCCTTCTTTTACTTTGGACAAGCTCACGACCACTTGCTCACCTTCGGGTAACCCGGCAATAAAGATAGTCGGTTTTCCGGCTACCGGTTTAGCTGCCCTGAAAATTGCTTCACTCAGCGGCAACGGCACATCATCCTTGCTGCGCGTTAATCCTGAAACCGTCTTTACTTGCAGCTTATTTTCAGCCGCGACAGTTTCAATGGACTCGCCCGCCTGCAATCGTGCCTTGATTTGCTTGGCTTTTTCGACAGCCTGCAGCTTGGCTTTATCGGCTTGTAATACGGCGACTATGTCCGATTTGACGTCTTTTAGCTCGCGGGCCGCAGCCGCCTTGTGCTCCAACACCCGCAACACAACCAGGCGATCGGTTCCCAATTCTATCGGCGTACTGTTGTTGCCGTGCAAAACTTCTTCAGTAAAAGCGGCGCTCCGAACTTTGTCGTCTGCGGCAATGCCATCGCCTTTATCTTTGGTGAATAAAGCTGTTTTCTTAATGGCTATACCCAACGCGTCTGCCACGGTTTTCAGGTTGTCGGGGTGCTCATAACTCATTTCGGTTAGCGTTTCACCCGCTTCATAAAAAGCATTTTCCGCCTGGGCTTTCTGATAAGCCTTGGTGACTTCATTTTTAACTGCATCGAACGGCTTGGTTTCACCCGGTATCAATTCGGTGACCTTAATCAGGTGATAACCGAATGCCGACTTAACTGGGTTCGAGACTTCTCCCAATTTTAAAGCACTCGCCGCATCTTCAAACGATTTCTCCATCACGCCCACATTAAATAGGCCTAAATCCCCACCTATTTTAGCTGTCAGCTTATCGTCGGAAAGTTCCGTCGCAAGCGCTGCAAAATCTTTAGTTGCCAAGTCTTTTTTGGCTTTTAGGGCCTTTTCCAAAGCGTTTTTTTCGTCGGTCTTGTCATTAATTGCAAACAGGATATGACTGATTTTTCTTCGTTCCGCAGTGGTGTATTGGTCTTTTTGTTCTTCATAGTAGGCTTTCAGCTTGTCATCCGTAACCGTTATCGTTTTGGCTATGTCTTCAAGCGCCAATTCTATGTACTCTACTGACGCCTGTTCAGGCGTTTGATAAGCATCCTGATGCTGCTGGTAATAAGCAGCTATGTCTCCATCTGAAGGCTGCTGCGTCGGTTTTTGTGCCGCGACAGCAACATAATCCACATCGCGCTGCTGATTCTGAATTTTGAAAAAACTTTCCACATCATATTTTGTAGCAAAACTGCTATCGATAATGCTGCGTTGAAACTGTTCCATAATCAGCGCATTCTTGATTCTATTTACAAATTCCCCTGAGGACATTTTCTGTAAATTAAGCATCGTTTTATAGCGCTTGTCATCAAACTTGCCATCCACCTGAAAATAATCCAGAGATTGTATAAATTCACGCGCGGTATCATCCGTTGTAACCAAACCTTTGGCGCGCACATACTGCAATAAAACCTCATCCTTGATCAGTTTTTCCAGCGCTTGCGCTTTCAAGGTTTGTTCGTCTATCGTCATTCCCTGAAGATTCTGACTATATTGCTCATAAGCTTTGTTAACATCGCGCTGAAAGAAATCCCTATCGCCAACGGAAGCGACAGGTGCTTCTTCTCCAGTATCCAGATAATTCTGAATGCCCCATAACGCAAAGGGCACACAAATCACTATCAAAATACCCCATGCAAAAGCACCTTGTGCTTTTTCTCTAATTTTTGTCAGCATACGCTCTGTCCTAAAGAAACAACTTGGGTTTAATCAAAAAGGCTTAATCAAAAAAAAAGCCCCGAACCATTGGATCCGGGGCTTTCTTGATTTGGCGGAGTGGACGGGGCTCGAACCCGCGACCACCGGCGTGACAGGCCGGTATTCTAACCAACTGAACTACCACTCCAAAGTCTGGTGGGTGCTGAGGGGTTCGAACCCCCGACCCTCGCCTTGTAAGGGCGATGCTCTCCCAGCTGAGCTAAGCACCCGACTAAAGAATACCTAGTTTACAGCATCCTTTAATGATTTACCAGCTTTAAATGACGGAATTTTTGCTGCCTTAATGGTAATCTCAGCCCCAGTTTGTGGATTGCGGCCTTTACGAGCGGCTCTTTCTTTTACCGCATAGGTTCCAAACCCAACTAAAGCAACTGAATCACCGCTGCTCAATGCTTTTGTAACCGCGCCAATAAAACCATCCAATGCACGACCCGCATCTGCTTTAGTTAATTCAGCAGACTCTGCTATAGCGTCAATAAGTTCCGATTTATTCATTATTCCCCCTTAGGAAGTCATTTTTTAAATTATATTTTAGAAGACCAGCTTGATAATTCTTATGCCACATCCTCAGCAGCATAAAAAGTACAGTGCTTTATAACAACTGCACTTACGCAGTGTCAAGCATTAACTAGCCCTGGAAGCCAGGATTTTTAAGGTTCTGCCAGCTTCTCGACAAAACCGAAAACTAATTAATGGGCTGTTAAACCCTGATTTACGATTTTAACTGCTTCAGTTTCATTTTTTCCTGGCTCTTCTGCTTCCATTTTTTCAACGGGGACAGGCATATATTGCAAAGCAACTTCCAGCACCTCATCGATCCAATGAACAGGCTTTATCTCCAGGTTCTGCTTGATGTTTTCCGGTATCTCTGCCAAATCCTTTTCATTCTCGGCAGGAATTAAAACCGTTGTTATGCCGCCACGATGCGCCGCCAAAAGCTTTTCTTTTAAGCCCCCGATAGGCAGCACCTCGCCTCGCAAGGTTATTTCACCGGTCATCGCCACGCACGCTCGAACAGGTATCTTGGTCAAGGCGGAAATAATGGCAGTACACATGCCAACGCCTGCGCTAGGGCCATCTTTGGGGGTCGCCCCTTCAGGAACATGGATATGTATATCATTCTTCTGGAACAGCTCGTTATCAATCCCTAAGATTTCTGACCGACTCCTGACCACGGTCATCGCCGCTTCAATAGACTCTTTCATGACCTCGCCAAGCTTGCCCGTTGCCGAATGCTTGCCTTTGCCGGGAATAACCGCCGTCTCAATGGTCAATAATTCGCCGCCCACTTCGGTCCAAGCTAAACCGGTGACTTGCCCAATCTGGTCATTCTCTTCCGCAAGTCCGTAATGGAAACGCTTAACGCCCAAATATTTATCCACGTTTTCAGGATTAACCACAACCTTGGTTTTTCTCGGTTTCAACAGCAAATCTTTAACCACTTTACGGCAAATTTTCGAAATTTCCCGCTCAAGGCTCCGAACGCCCGCTTCCCGTGAGTAATAACGAATAATGTCCCTGACCGCTTCTTCTGTGATCTGAATTTCACGCTCCTTAAGACCGTTATTTTTCACTTGTTTTGGGATCAAATAGCGGATTGCGATATTTATTTTTTCATCTTCGGTATAACCCGCGATACGTATGACCTCCATTCTATCCAACAATGCCGGAGGAATATTCATGGTATTGGCGGTCGCGACAAACATCACATCGGACAAATCAAAATCCACTTCCAGATAATGATCTGAAAAAGTGTGATTCTGCTCGGGATCAAGCACCTCCAATAAAGCCGACGCCGGGTCTCCGCGAAAATCGGCCGCCATTTTGTCGATCTCGTCGAGCAAAAACATTGGATTTCGGGTTTTCACTTTAGCCAGATTCTGCAAAATCTTACCTGGCATAGAGCCTATATAAGTGCGCCGATGTCCGCGAATTTCAGCCTCATCACGCACCCCGCCCAAAGCCATACGCACATATTTGCGGTTGGTCGCCCTGGCAATCGACTCGCCTAGCGAGGTCTTGCCCACGCCTGGAGGCCCCACCAAGCACAAAATCGGCCCTTTAAGCTGCTTCACCCGTTGCTGAACGGCAAGATATTCCAGAATGCGCTCTTTAACCTTATCCAAGCCGTAATGTTCGGCTTCCAAAACCTGTTCGGCAACCTTCAAATCATGCCGCACTTTGGTTTTCTTCTTCCAAGGCACATTGACCATCCAGTCTATATAATTGCGCACCACCGTTGCTTCCGCAGACATAGGCGACATCTGCTTAAGCTTGTTAAGCTCGGTATCGGCTTTGGTTTTGGCTTCCTTGGTCATGCCAGCGCTTTCAATTTTCTTCGCCAACTCTTCAATTTCATTGGGCACATCATCCATATCCCCCAGCTCTTTTTGAATCGCCTTCATCTGTTCATTCAGATAATATTCCCGCTGATTCTTCTCCATTTGCTGCTTGACGCGCACCCGGATTCTTTTTTCCATCTCCAGAAGATCAACCTCCCCTTCCATTAAGGTCATCAAATCTTCAAGACGCTTTTCAATATCCGCCATTTCAAGAATAGCCTGCTTTTCATTGACCTTTAAGGTCATATGAGCTGCCATCGTATCGGCAAGCCGACTAGGATCATCAATACCTGACAACGAATTCAAGACTTCCGGCGGAATTTTATTATTCAACTTAACGTATTGATCAAATGAATTAATAACCGTACGTTGCAATACATCCAACTCTTGCTCGGTTAGCTTTAAGACATCGTAAATTTCCGTCACCATCGCAGAAAAATAGCTTTCTACTTCTTTGTAGTGCAATACCTTACTGCGCTGTATACCCTCAACCAGCACTTTGACTGTGCCATCGGGTAATTTCAGCATCTGCAAGATATTAGCCAGAGTACCCACTTCATAAAGATCGTCAATTTCAGGCTCATCAACTTCCGCTTCTTTTTGCGCGACCAACAGAATCTGTTTGTTGTCCTTCATCGCCGCGTCCAAAGCATCAATCGATCTTTCCCTGCCGACAAACAAAGGAATAACCATGTGCGGATACACGACTACATCCCTGAGCGGTAAAACAGGAACCAATACATTTATTTGTTGTAACTCTGTCATTTTATGCGTTTCCATAAATGGAGCCTTTATACCAATTTTCTTAAAAAGAAAGTTATGGGGACATTAATTAAAATAGCAAGGAGAGCGACTCGAAAGAGTCGTCTTTGCTTAATCTACCGCACAAAAAAAGGGAGCTTTAAAATCCAAAGCTCCCTTTATTTCATGATCCGGCAATAAGTTTTAAGATTCCGCCGAGGCTTTTTTCTTTTCCGTCTCATAAACCAAAATAGGCTCGGACTCACCTGAAATAACCCCGCCATCAACAACCACTTTGCTGATATTATCCGCAGACGGCAGCTCATACATGGTGTTCAGCAAGACATTTTCAACAATGGTTCTGAGTCCTCTTGCGCCTGTTTTTCTTTCCATCGCTTTACGAGCTATCGCAATCAGCGAGTCGTCGCGGAACTCCAGCTCAGCGCCTTCCATCTCAAATAAGTGCTTATATTGCTTGATCAGAGCATTCTTAGGCTCAGTCAATATCTGCACCAAAGCGTTCTCATCCAGCTCTTCCAAGGTCGCAACAACCGGAAGACGGCCGACAAACTCAGGAATCAATCCGTACTTAATGAGGTCTTCCGCCTCAACTTCGGCAAACAGTTGACCAATATTTTTAGATTCGTCTTTGGTTTTTATATCGGCAGAGAATCCTATCCCACCTTTCTCCGAGCGATCTTTAATAACCTTATCCAAGCCCGCAAAAGCACCGCCGACTATAAACAGGATATTTGCTGTGTTAACTTGCAAAAATTCCTGCTGAGGGTGCTTACGTCCACCTTGGGGCGGAACCGAAGCAATAGTCCCTTCAATCAACTTCAACAGCGCCTGCTGAACACCTTCACCGGATACATCACGGGTAATTGACGGATTTTCGGATTTTCGGGAAATTTTATCGATTTCATCGATATAGACAATGCCGCTTTCGGCCTTCTCTACATCATAATCACATTTTTGCAGTATCTTCTGAATGATATTTTCTACATCTTCACCCACATAACCTGCTTCGGTCAGCGTAGTGGCATCGGCTATAGTAAACGGCACATCCAGCAAACGCGCCAAAGTCTCAGCCAACAAGGTTTTGCCTGAACCGGTGGGTCCGATCAACAAAATATTGCTTTTGGCTAATTCAATCGCATCTTTTTTGGACTTGTTGCGCAGACGCTTGTAGTGGTTATATACCGCCACGGCCAAGATCTTTTTCGCTTTTTCCTGCCCGATAACATAAGCATCAAGCTCTTCCTTAATCTCTTTGGGCTTTGGCAACTCGCCGCCGCCAAGAGAAGACGACTCATCCTGCAATTCGTCTTTGATAATATCATTACAAAGATCTACGCACTCATCGCAGACATAGACTGACGGCCCTGCAATAAGCTTTCTGACCTCATGCTGACTTTTACCGCAAAAAGAACAATAAAGCAGTTTATCGTCGTCTTTACTGTTTTTGTCATTACTCATAAATTGGGCTCCCGCAAACATCCAGAAATGATGTTTTTATTTTCGATAGGGCAAAGAATAGATCGAAATACAAAAAAATACCAACCATTATTTATCAGCAATCACTGTCCGGCTCGACAACACTTGATCAATCAAGCCATAACTAACCGCATCATTTGCACTTAAGAAGTTATCTCTGTCGGTGTCCTGCTGAACCTTTTCTATCGGTTGACCTGTATGATCGGAAAGAATTTTATTCAGCTTTTCCCTGATAGACAGAATTTCTTTGGCATGAATATCAATATCCGAAGCTTGGCCCTGAAAACCGCCCAATGGCTGATGAATCATCATTCTTGAATGAGGCAAGCAATAACGTTTACCTTTTGCTCCACCAGTCAGAAGCAATGCCCCCATACTGGCAGCCTGACCAATACACATGGTGCTGACATCAGGCTTAATAAACTGCATGGTGTCATAAATTGACATGCCCGCCGTCACTGAACCACCCGGTGAATTGATATACAAATGAATGTCCTTATCAGGATTTTCCGACTCCAAAAACAGCAACTGGGCGACAATCAAATTAGCCGAGTAATCTTCAACCTGGCCCACCAAAAAGATAACCCGTTCCTTTAATAATCTGGAATAAATATCAAAAGAGCGTTCGCCGCGAGCCGTTTGCTCAATAACAATAGGAACCAATCCACCTGCGGCTTCAGGAGTTATCATTTGATTTTTTATGTACTGGTTATACATTTAAATTCCTTACCCTTGTTTGCTCATCGCATCATTAAAATTAATAGTCTCGTCGGTCACTTTTGCCCGCGCAACCAGCCAGTCAATGGTCTGGTTTTCCAAAACCATCTGCCGTACATCGTTCAAACGGCTTTCATCGGAATAATACCAATCAATAACATCCTTGGGGCGCTCGTAGCTTTTCGCCATATCTTCAATAGTGGAGCGTACTTTAGTTTCGTCCACTTTGATCTCATTTTTATGAATAATTTCGCCTAAGATCAAACCTAATGCTACTCGACGTTTTGCCTGCTCCTCGAACAAATCTCTGGGCAGTTTCAAATCTTCCAGCTTCATTTTCTGCCTTTTAGCCGTTTCGATGTACGGCTTCATCATACTTTCGACTTCCTGATCGACCAATGTATTGGGAACCGTAATCTGAATTTTTTCATATAAAGCATTCATCACTGCATTTTTCAACTTGCCGCGCAATGCTTGTTCAAGCTCACTTTCCAGATTGCTTTTGATGTCTTCACGGAAAGCATCCATTGAGCCCTCAATTCCGTACGCTTTAATAAAAGCACCATCGATTTCAGGCAGCACCGTCTCTTCAACACTAATGACTTCAACCTCAAACTGAGCCACTTTACCGGCCAATTTATCATTGCCATATTCTTCAGGAAAAGGCAGTTCAAAGGTTTTACTATCGCTTGCCTTAAGACCAATCAGGTTTTCTTCAAAACCAGGAATCATTTGTTTCGCGCCGATTTCAACCTGATAATTTTCTACTTTTCCATCTGTAAAACTCTCGCCTTCGGATACGCCGGTGAAACTGATCGTCACACGATCATGCTCCTGGGATGCGCGCTCAACGATAGCCCAAGTTTTCTTTTGCGCTCTTAGTTTCCCGATCATGTCGTCAACATCGACAGATTGAACGGTCGCAACAGGACGTGACACTTCGATTTGTTCAACGCCTTCCAGTGAAATTTCAGGATAGACCTCAAACTCGGCAGTATATTTAAAACCTTCGCTTTCATCAGCAGGATGAATATGCGGATGACCGGCAGGTCTTAATTCCTGTTCCTGCAACGCTTCATAATAAGTGGACTGAATCAAATCCCCGGTAATTTCACCGCGAACCCGATCCCCATACATTTTTACAACGACATGCTGAGGCACTTTACCTGGACGAAAGCCATCAATTTTAACTGAGTGCGCTAACGACTTTAAACGTGCCGCCATTTTTTCCTGAACGACTTCTTCAGGTACGCTAACAGTCATTTTTCTGCTTAATTCTGATGTCTTTTCGACAGAAACTTGCATTTCTTTACCTCGCACAATTTAAAAAAGATTTTTTATTAAGATACCGATAAACGGCTCAAAAGAATTGAAAAAGCTAACGATGATCGCTAACTCTTAAATATGAATTGGGTGGTGCGAATGGAGAGACTCGAACTCTCACAGGATAACCTACTGGAACCTAAATCCAGCGCGTCTACCAGTTCCGCCACATTCGCATTTTTAATGAACTGTTAATTATAGCCGTAATCATGCATCCACAACAAGCTATAAATTTCTGAAAATGCCTACGCGCACTTAGCCGATCAGCGTTAATAAAAATGCTTCATTGATCACAGTTCCATCACAAGACCACACAAAACCTTTGCATATTGCCGAGATAGATGTAGTATTATTCTGAAGTTAATTCAATGTATAAGGGGTACGAAATGAACATTTCACCAACCGCCAGCGCAGTTAATATCATCAATAATGCCCAACATAAATCAGCAGATGCCGCCGACGTAATTGCTAAACTACCCGTACAAGATAATGAGGTCGGTAGTTCAGAGTTCAATTCCAGCGACATTATCAAACCAGTGATTAGCCTGAAAGAAGCTGAACTGGAAACGTCTGCCGCAGTTAAACTGCTTCAAGCCGATAAAGAAACGATTGGATCTTTGCTGAACACCAAAGCCTAGCCTAATCGCTTACCGACACATCAAGACCCAAGAGCCTGATTTCATCAGCGAATGCAGTCAGCGTCTCCAGCGACAGCCTCTCCAACCGAACGGATTCTGGCTGGAGAGAGGGGCGGGCAATCGTATACAGCATCACACCTTTCAGCACACAGCCTTTCGCTTTAATATCCTTTAGCAAATCAAGAAATGCGGTTTTCTCCTTCTGAGACCAGCCCCGTTTATCGTAATCCAATAAACAGGTTTGCAGCTTAGTCGGACAAAGCCTTGCGCAAAGCAACAGGTTCTCCACGCTCGCCTGACAACCTTGACCTGCATTATTGACTAAAGCCCTGCCCTGTTCGGTCGCGCTATCCAACTTAAACCATACTTCTCCGCCATATTCCTTTAATACCTTCAGACCACTTTGGACACTAGGCCGATGCACCAAACTACCGTTGGTAATCAACACAAAATGACTCTGCGGTAACACCCCGGCCTCCGTCGCCACTTTGCCAATCAGTGCCGCAGCCTTATCAAAATCTTTTACGCTGGTCGGTTCGCCATTGCCGGAAATTGCAATATCCTTTATGACCCGCTTGTCTTCATGCACTTGGAAACGCTGATAAAAATCGCCATGCACCACATCGTTAAGAAAAAACCGCAACTCTTCTTCCAGCAACTGAAAATCCAAGTCCGGCGCAGCGCCGACTTTTAAATCCGGCACTTGGCAATAGATACAACGCCAATTACAGGCATTATTGGTATTAAAATTGATACCGATGGACAAGCCTCCTGCTCGCCTGGAAAGCACGGGGTAAACATACTTTAAACCAGCGGTATCGCGACTGTGATTGGTTGTTGTTAATATTGTTGCCATAACTCTATTTAGAAAAACGGGCTAGATTCACTACGAACCAACAAAAAAGCCCCAGTTTTTTATACTGAGGCTTTTCGAATCCCTAACCTGACACTACACGATTAGCTTATTTTAACTAAAACCTCGCCACGGCCCATTTCCGACATATCCCCAGCATAACGTTGCACCCTGTTGAAAGCCGAAGAGCTGTCCGCAAACTTGGAATTAAGCTTTTTAAATGAGGCGAACAAGATCGGCAAAAACGCCAAGGTATGCAGACCGCAATCATTAAATCTTGCCGAGGCCTGCGGTTGATTCCATAACAACAGCGTACCTCGGCGCATTGCAAAACCCAAATACCTGCCGGTCTGTCCCATGACCGCAATAGTGCCTGCCGTCATTCTGGAACCGCAATAATCACCGGCATTACCTTCAACCAGGATGTTGCCGCGACGCATGTGGTCACCGGCACGCTCGCCGACATTGCCTTTGACCAGAATCGTTCCACCTTTCATGCCCATTTTGTTACCCGGCAAAGCTGCGCCCAAAAAATCACCGGCATTGCCGTTAATTGTTAGAAAGCCTTTTTTCATTTCGCAAGCCGCATAAAGCCCGACATCGCCGGACACCTCAATCTCGCCGGATTTCATACCCAAACCGAGATAAGCGCCCGCATCGCCTTCAACCCTTATGCGCCCGCCATCCAGTTCCTTGCCGATAAAATCGAGCCTACCGAAGCTGTTTTTTATTACAATGTTTTGCGCATCGGAACCGGCAATATCGAATAACTCATCCACGCGGACTTTGCGCTTGCCATTCTGCAAGGTCAGCACGGCAATTTCCGCAAGCGGCATATCAGCCAGATTCTGGCAAACCAACGGTGACATATCCACGCGCTGATCCGGTTTTTGTTTCAGCGTAAAG
>JANYKK010000148.1 GCA_025361585.1 Methylobacter sp.
AAATCGCCCAGGACGGATAGAGCCCAGAGCTATCAAGCGAAGGCCCAAGCCTTATCCGTTGTTGACAAAAATAAGAAGCGAAGCAAGGGAGGAAGTGAGAAAATTTGGTCATCCGAAGAAGGTTAAGTAAGTGCCATTCGGGTCTGGCCCCTTTATTCTTCTTTTGGTTTTCTTTACTTTCCTCATAAAAATTACTTAGAGAAATTAGCAATGCCGAGGGCGATAAGAGCGCCCATCATCCATTTAAGCAGATTAAGATCGGCCTTGATGGGCGCAAGCTCAATCTGTAAATCCTTTTTAGTGACCAGTTCCGATTCTTCAATTGCCGCTCGCATTGCCTCAGTCAAACCCTCTGCTTGCTTTTGATCAAAGCCCGCTCTTCCAATTTGCGAACAAATTTATGTGTATCAAAAGTAATCGTTGCCATAACAAAAACCCCAGCAAATTTTAAGTTGCCTGCAGTATACCAAATAATTAAAGAAGCAAAGCTCAATTGTGATCTAACTTAAACCAATTATGCGAAGAAAAATAGAAAATATATTTTAAGGTGTCTGCCCCCTTTCTTTCCTATGACTCAATCCGGCAACACCGTACCTGCCAACCCACGAAGCTCCATCTCATTCATTATTCCCTTCGTTGCCACTGCCCACAAATCGAAGCCTCGTAATCTGCGTAATGCAGCGATACTCTGGAATCCAGCTGCCTGTAATGCTTGAGTCAATGTCTTCTCTGTAAATCCACACTTGTGTGCCATGTAAAAATGCCCTTGTGCTAGCGCATCTCCATGACCATATAGAATATCCAGCGGCGTGATTGGGCCCGCTTGAGACAAGTAAGCGGCATCGGTTAATTTATCTTCAGCGACTAACGCACAGACAGTTTGCAAATCGGGGCAGGTGACTAACAAAAAACCGTCAGGCTTTAATATCCGCAAAAACTCCTTCAAAACTATTGGCACCTCATGGGCATAGACGTGTTCAATATTATGGGCCGAGTAAATTGCATCCACACTGCCATCATCCACTGCGGCCATATCCAGCATTGATCCTACAATATCCGGCTCATTATCAGGATCAATGTCCAAGCGAACTTCATTCCAATTGGGCGTTAGAAATGCTTGCGGCAGTTTTGATCCGTTCTTTCTATGACCTGAGCCAACGTGGAGTATGGTTTTTCTGTTCATATTGTCTTGCTCATTAGTGTAGACATTGCGGTAAAGATCAATCAGACACCGCTCAAGCTGATGAGCAAAGTCTTGCAAGTTCATTAATACAGAAGCCTGCATCCTCTTTCGCATTTCTTTTCGTAATCTCGATAGATACTCTTTATCTTTAGCCAGCGCCACGGCAATACGCACATAGTCATCAATATTTTGCGCGGCCATTTCCGGCAAACCAATTGCAGAAAGAATTGCAAACGTTTGTCGGCTAACTACCTGGCTTTGCGGCCAAGTAATAACAGGCACACCCATCCACAAAGCCTCACAGCTGGTCAGCCCACCGGTGAAAGGAAAAGGATCGAGGGCAATGTCGATGTCGGCATATTCATTTAGCACATCAACATGAAAGGATGGCCCTCGCAGTTCTAGCCGCTCAGGGTCAATACCGCGACTGGTAAACGCTTGCCGTACCGACTGGCTAAAACTTTCATCGTTAAACGTTCGCCACTTGAGTACCAAGCGGGAATCTGGCACCGCTGCTAATATTCTTGCCCAAACATCAAATACTTTGGCATTTAACTTTGCTGTGTTATTGAAACAACCAAAAGTAATGTGGCCTGTTTTCGAACATGGCAAAGGACTGATCTCAGCAGGAGTCCAAGGCACAGGTTGATAGCAAAAGCGCGCTGGCAACCTCACAATGAGTTCTACAAACTGCGTTTCAATACCGGTTGGAGCGTGCCACTGATCCAGTAACACAGCATCTATACTGGAAAGGCCAGTGGTGGCAAAATACCCCAACCAACTCACCTGAACCGGAGCTGGACGATGTGCAAAAACCGTTAACGGGGAGTCGCTATTTTTGCGAAAGCTTTTATGGGCATCCCTGCCCAACAAGCAGCAAAAACTACGCGACCGCTCATGCCTGCGGCTGCCCCAGCCGTCCTGCTTCATTCGTTGGATACCCAGCAAGGGGTATCCAACA
>JANYKK010000162.1 GCA_025361585.1 Methylobacter sp.
CAGGCTCTGAATAAACCGACCAACGTCTTGAGTTGCTGTAAATCCTCGTCGGTTGCTGTACGCCCGTAACGCAGCCTGATAAATACGGCGGTGATTTGATCGATGTTCGCCGCCTGCTCGGGCAGCTTTGTTTTAACCCGTTCGGAAAAATCTTTAACGCCTTCACCCGCGCTTTTGACCAGCCCGTGCTTGGCCAGCTTTTTACAAAACCGGTTATAGATCAGCAGCACTTTATCGGCGGCATTTTGTTTTTGATAGAGCAGAAACCAGCAAAGCACGGCTGTTATCGATGTTATGACGGCGATCATCCAGTAAACCATGGCTTTGAGGTCGTTGACGCCGAATGACGACAGGAAGCTGGACTGGCTCTTGTTGTCGTAGTTAATGACCCAGCGTTGCCAGTTGTAATCGACACTGTTCCACAGTTGGTGCGCCTGTCTTAACCAGCTGTAGGCCGGACTATTTACCGTTGCAAAACCGTAGGCAGCTTGCCATTCCATGTTAATCTCCCGCTCGATTCTTTCCGGCGCTATGGCCGCTGTGGGGTCAACGCGAACCCAGCCCCGATCCTTTAGCCATACTTCCGCCCAGGCATGGGCATCGGCTTGTCTTATCTCCAGAAAATCGCCGACTTTATTCAGTTCTCCGCCCTGATAGCCGGTCACGACGCGTGCCGGAATATGGGCGACGCGCATTAAGTACACGAACGCCGAGGCGTAATGGCTGCAAAATCCATGTCGGGTTTTAAACAGAAAACTTTCTATCGGGCTTTCGTCCATGACCGGCGGGGTCAAGGTGTAATGAAAGTCTTCGACCCTGAAATGGTTTAACAGCTGCTTGATGAAATTGTCGGGGGCGCTGTCAAAGCCGTGCAGTTGCCCGACCAGCTGCTTGATTCTATCCGACGGCTCACCCGGTAGCTGGGTTGCGGCTTTGTATTCGCCAGGATCGATCAAGCCGGTGTTGTACTCAGGATAGGAGGTCACTTGATATTCGGCGCGTTTCTCGGGCCTTTCTAAAGTAATAAGCTGGTAGCTGCTGTTACGTATCAAAGTCGCGGCAAATTGTATCGGCATATCCAGCGCAAAAACCCAGTTTTTATCCTGCGGCTCCATCAGCAGCGTGTATTGATAAGGCGTGCCGGTAACCACGGGTCGGCGCAAGGACTTGTTGATAGCCGTTTGAGTCCAGCGCTTTCCATCGGTATGTGACAAAACCGGGCCGCGCCAATAGCGTTGATCGAGCGGCGGGATTGCACCTGCAAATTTGACCCGGAACACCAGTTCGCCAGACTTGCTTAGATCGCTGATGGAGCCGGGTTCCATGCTGTCGCTTAAACCCGATCTGGCTTGATGCGGATCGTTAAACAGCATCCACCTTGGCGCTTCAACCCGGGGAAATAAAACAAACAACGCCACCGCTATCGGCAGGGCTTGGACGGTGATAATAACCGCTGTTTTAAATGACGCTAATGTTTGCGCCTTCTTGCCGCTGTTGATATAAACCAGCGTCGCCAACAGCGCACAGCAGACCAGCAGGATATAAGCGGCCATCAGTATGCTTTGTTCGTATAAAAACTGGGAGACGGCGACGATAAAAGCTAGGTAAGTAATCAGGTAAAGGTCGCGCTCGTTTTTAATCTCCAGCAATTTAAGCCCCAGAGCGATAATAAACAGATTGGTTCCGGCATCGCGGCCGAATAACCCTAGATGCTGGTAATACAGCAGCGCGGCACCAAAGGCGGCCAATAAAAAAATAGCCAGTTTGCCGGGCAGCCAGCTTTGTTTCCAGATACCGACAAATCGCCAGCCCAGCAACAGGCAAAAAAAGCCAAATACGGTCGCCGGGATGTGGTTTATATGCGGAAAAACAATCAGCCCGATGGCCGTCAGCAGAAAGGTTAAAATGTTTTTATTGGTGGGTTCAGGTTTCATTTTTAAACTTTACGCTGGATCGCGTTTGCAACTTTATTTTGTAAGATATGACTGCCCAGTAAAACGTTACACGTCAGATGATAATAGCCTTGCTGACAGCTTATACGCATAATTAAAGCTTCCAATATTCTTGATTTAAAATATCGAGTCTATTTCATTAAAAGGACAGTGCAAAATTCTGTATAATTCCTCTTAAATGTGAATTTGTTTTTTACATTCGCATGATAGATTTGTTCTTTTTTACTGCATCGGAACTAAAATCGATAGGCCAACAAATCTGCCATGTTATTAAACAGCTTAATATTAACAACGAGCGTTAACGCTATACGCAATTAATAGAAGCTGCGGGAAATAAGCAGGATTAATTCATGAGATCACAAACGCGCACTTGGTTTATCAGCCTTCCACGACAAAGAAAGGCATTTATCCTAATTAGTGCTGATATATTTTTTGCAATGTTCGCCCTGTGGGCGGCTTTTTCTTTACGCTGGGGAGAGCTGTATATCCCTAAAGACGCTGAATGGTATCTATTTGCTGCGGCACCGGTGATCGCTGTGCCTATTTTTATTAAGCTGGGCTTATACCGGGCGATTATTCGTTACATAGAAATCAGGGCGTTATGGACTATTATTCAGGCGACCACACTTTATGCGCTGTTTTTTGCGTTTGTCTTGTATGAGTCTGGAATCAAGGGCGTTCCCCGGACGATATTGCCGCTCAACTGGCTGAATATGATGTTGCTGGTTGGCAGCAGTCGTTTTTTTGCGCGCTGGTGGTTGGGAGAGCTTTATTTAAACTTGACCCGAAACAGGGGGATAAAAAACCACAGCAAAAAAAATGTGGTGCTTTATGGTGCAGGTAGTGCCGGTGTGCAATTAGCTTCTGCATTAGGCTATGGGCGCGAATACAGACCGGTCGCTTTTATTGATGATGACGCGTTGTTGCATAAACAAAAGGTCAACGGCCTCAGAATTTATCCGTTCAGCTCTTTGGGGTACTTGATAGAAAGACACCAAGTTTCAGACGTTCTGCTGGCCATGCCCTCAGCTAATCGGGCGCGTAAAAGTGAAATTATCCGTTTACTGGAACCTTTTGCTGTTCATGTAATGTCCATGCCCGGCCTGTCCGACATTGCCCAAGGCAAAGTCACCGTTGATGAACTACAGGATGTTGATATTGCCGATCTGTTGGGCCGCGATGCTGTGCCACCGGATCAATCGCTGCTGCATGCCAATATTGCGGGCAAAGTGGTAATGGTGACCGGCGCTGGAGGATCCATCGGTTCCGAGCTATGTCGGCAAATTATCCAGCTGCAACCGGATACGTTGATTCTTTTTGAAATCAGCGAGTTTGCACTCTATGCGATAGAAAAAGAGTTGCAGCATTTGTTAAGCAAACGCCGCGATCATTTTAGACTGGCGGGCGGTAGCCACACCATCCCTGACGATATAATAAACGTTAAAGAAATAAAACTTATTCCTGTATTAGGCTCGGTAACGAACGCCAAGCGTTGCGGAAAAATATGTGCAACGTTCAAGGTGCAAACGATCTATCATGCGGCGGCTTATAAGCATGTGCCGATGGTCGAAAGGAACCCGGGCGAAGCAATCTGGAATAATGTCTTTGGAACGTTGCACACGGCACAGGCAGCGATAAACACCGGAGTTGAAACCTTTGTGCTCATTTCAACGGATAAAGCCGTCAGGCCCACCAACACCATGGGCGCCACCAAGCGTTTTGCTGAATTGATTTTACAGGCGCTCAGTTTAGATGGAATTAATCATTCCACCCGTTTTACGATGGTGCGATTTGGCAATGTATTAGGTTCCTCTGGGTCGGTTGTGCCGCTATTTAAAGAACAAATCGCAAGAGGCGGCCCGGTAACGGTTACCGACGAAAGAATCATCCGTTATTTTATGACCATACCTGAGGCTTCGCAGTTGGTTATACAAGCGGGAGCCATGGGCCAAGGCGGCGACGTGTTTGTACTGGACATGGGCGAACCTATTCGCATTGTTGATTTAGCCAAGCGCATGATCCA
>JANYKK010000178.1 GCA_025361585.1 Methylobacter sp.
CTGTAGAACCATTTTGTAATAACATGATATTTCCCTAATTATTTTTAATAATGCATAAGCAGAATTTGTATGGTGAGGTGTTTTTAATTCTTAATGCCAATCCCTTTATGCAACAGGTAAAGGCTGAACAGGGTCAAGGTAACAATAAACCCGCCGGTAATGATAAAGCTCAGCTGAATATCAATATCGGTCACGCCGATCAAGCCGTAACGAAAGGCGTTGATCATGTACAAAATGGGGTTTCCCATCGAGATGGATTGCCAAATGCCGGGCAGCATATCGACCGAATAGAAAACGCCGCCCAAGTAGCTTAATGGGGTTAATACAAAGTTGGGGATAATCGAAATGTCGTCGAAACTCTCGGCCAGTATCGCATTGATAAAACCGGCCAATGCAAACACGGTGGCTGTTAGTGCGGAGATGGACAAGGTAATCGCGATATTGTTGATGTGAATATCTGCAAATAGCAGGGATATTAAAGCGACTACAATGCCGACCAGTAATCCCCTGATGATGCCGCCGCTGACATAGCCGCCCAAGATCACCCAGTTGGGTATCGGAGCAACCAGCAGTTCTTCGATATTGCGCTGGAATTTAGTCGAGTAAAACGAAGATACGACATTGGCGTAGGAGTGGCTGATCACTGACATTAAAATAATGCCGGGAACGATGTAATCCATGTAGCTCGCGCCGCTGATGGTGCCGATACGGTCACCGATCAGCTTGCCGAAGATCAAAAAATACAACGCGGTGGTGATCGCGGGCGGCAGCAGGGTTTGTGGCCAGATTCTGATAAACCGGAATATCTCTTTGACAACAATGGTTCTAAAGGCAATGGAGTAGTTCATTGTGTATCACCTGTAGGGTTTGAGTCGATCAAATCCATAAATAACTGCTCCAGCCGGTTAGTCTTGTTTTTCAAGCTGATGACTTCAATGTTCTGAGCGCTTAATTGGCTGAACAGCTTGTTAAGCCCGTGCTCTTTAGGCACGGCAACATTAAGCGTTTTGTCGGTCACGCGCTCAATCTGGCAGCCTTCAATCACCGGTGCCGCAGCTATCGGGCGCGCCAGATCCAGTACAAAATGCTCGATATGCAGCCTTGCCAGCAAGCTTGCCATGTCGGAATTTTCAACGATCCGTCCGTGATTGATGATCGCGATATTACGGCACAGGCTTTCCGCTTCTTCCAGATAGTGCGTAGTTAAAATGATGGTCGTGCCTTGTTGGTTGATTTCCTGCATCATTTGCCACATCGAGCGGCGTATTTCTATATCGACGCCTGCGGTCGGCTCGTCGAGTATCAATAATTTCGGCGCATGCACCAGGGCGCGGGCGATCATGACCCGGCGTTTCATGCCGCCGGACAATCGTCTGGAAACAGTGTCGCGCTTGTCCCACAAATCCATTTGTTTAAGGCAGTATTCGGTGCGTTGCAGAGCGAGTTTGTGCGGCGTGCCGTAATAACCGGCCTGGTTGAGCAAGATGCTCTTGACGGTGTCGAACTGGTTGAAATTGACTTCCTGCGGAACCAGACCGATGCAGCTTTTGGCTTTTTCCCGATCACGCCGTAAATCATGTCCGAAGATGCTGACCGAGCCGGAGGTTTCGTTGATCAGCGAGCTGATAATGCCGATAGCGGTTGATTTACCAGCGCCATTAGGCCCGAGCAAGGCAAAAAAATCACCGGCCTCAACTTCCAAGTCTATGCCTTTTAAGGCTTCAAAGCCATTGTTGTAGGTTTTTTTTAGATCGTGCAGGGATAATGCATTCATACTTTAAGAGGCAAAGTTAAAGGCGCAAGGTTAAAGGTTAAAAGCGCAAGGCGCAAGGTTAAAGGTTCAAGGTGCAAAAAAACACCTTGAACCTTGTGTCTTGAACCTTTAATCTTATCCGCTTCATAGACAAAATTGGATAACTTGTGCTGAAGAAAGCGCCCGAAATCGTAGCTGCAGTGGATCTAGGTTCCAACAGTTTTCACATGATTGTTTGCAGTTTAACCGACGGTAATTTACAAACGCTCGACCGTCTGAAAGAAATGGTCAGGCTTGCGGCCGGACTGGATAGCAGGAATTACCTCGATACCGAGACCCAGGAAAGAGCGTTGGTGTGCTTGGAAAAATTTGGGCAAAGAATCCGCAACTTTCCGCCGGAAAGCGTCCGCGTGGTTGGCACTAGCACCTTGCGGCAGGCTAAAAATTCGCAACAGTTTTTAGAAAAGGCCGAAAAAGCGTTAAATCATCCGATTCATATCATTTCAGGCATCGAAGAAGCCCGCTTAATTTATCAGGGCGTCGCGCACAGCTTGGGCAGTAACGCCAATCTGCGTTTAGTGATGGACATAGGCGGTGGCAGCACCGAGTACATCATAGGTTCAGGCGATACGCCAAGAATAAAGGAAAGCACCCCTATGGGTTGCGTACTGGTTAGCAATGCCTTTTTTAAGGATGGCAAACTCTCCAAAAATGTGTTTACCCAGGCAACCTTGTTTGCGGAACAACAGCTTGAACCGATCCAGAAACAATTCCAGCGCAAGAATTGGGACGAGGCTATCGGCGCATCGGGCAGTTTAAAAGCCATCGATAAAGTCCTGCAAGCCAAAAACTGGAGCAACAACGGCATAACCCGGGAAGGCTTGGAGCTTTTGGTTGCCCACATCAATCAGTGCAATCATATCGATGAGCTTAACTTGCCTGAACTTGATCCTGAGCGTCTGCCGGTATTCCCGGGCGGTGTCGCCATTCTCTACGCCACCTTTAAAAGCTTAGGGATAGAGCAAATGACCGTTTCCGATGGCGCGCTGAGGGAAGGGCTGATTCAGGATTTACTGGGCCGACTTTACGATCATGACATTCGCTCTGCAACCGTGCAAGCTTTGGCGGATCGTTATCATATCGATAAAGGCCATGCTCTTCGCATTAAACTGACGATTAGCAATATGCTGGAACAATTGGGGGATGATTTTTGCGGGCCTAACCATGAACACGTTGTGCAGTTTTTAAACTGGGCGGCGGATCTGCATGAGATGGGGCATGATATTGCTCATGGACAGTACCATAAGCACAGCGCTTATATCATTGAGAACGGCGACTTTGCCGGGTTTTCCAGGCAGGATCAGATTTTGCTGTCTATCATCGTAAGAGCGCATCGACGTAAATTTTCACGTGCATATTTTAATAAATTGCCGTCTCCCTGGAATGTTGACGCTCCCATTCTGACCGTTATTTTACGGCTGTCGGTATTGTTGCACCGCAATCGCCAGGAGCATGAGCTGCCCGACTTTAAAATATCGCTGGTAAAATCAAAAATCCGCCTACAGTTTCCTGACCAGTGGCTGGCTCAGGCAGCGTTGACCTATGCCGATTTGATTCAAGAAGCCGATTACTTAAAACCGGCAGGATTTAAACTGGAGTTTGCCTAAGCGCCGACTGATGAAAACTTTAATAGGTCTTTTGCTTTACAGCTTTGGCGCACTACTGGTTTTATGTGCGATGCTGGTATTTTTTGGCGTCGGTGACAAACCCGAGCTTGCAGTGGGCTGGTCGCCTACCCGTGATGATTTGGTCAGGGCGAAAAAAATCCTGCATGAGGGTTCTAAAACCAAGCCTGATGAGATCGGCATCATTGAATTAACCCAAGCCGACCTCAACCTCGCCGGTAATTATCTGTTAAACCGTTACAGCAAAAGTGCGGCCGATTTAGAGTTTAAAAACGATGAATTGAGGTTTAAAGTCACTATGACGTTGCCCGAAAACAGCTTGGGCAAGTATTTGAACATCAGCTTTAGATTAGGCAATGTTAAGGACAGCGACCTTCCTGTCATCACCAAATTTAAAGCCGGAAAACTATTGCTGCCGGCAAAAATGGCCGCCTTTGTTATCGACACCATTATTCAACATTCATCGTTGAATGAATATTTCATTCTGGCAACTCGTCCCATCAAGGCGGTTAAAATTGACGCGCAAAAAATCACCATTACCTACTTTCCGAATAAGGATACCTTGATCCAGGCGCGAAACTTCCTGACCCATACTGGCGACAATGCTACGCAGAATATTTATCAACAAAAACTGGCCGACATCGTTGCCAAGCATGACCCGGAATGGCGCTTATCGCTGGCGGAGCTTTTGCGTCCGCTGTTTGAACTAGCTTACCAGCGTTCTACGCTGGAAACTGCCATAGACGAAAACAGGGTGGTTATTTCCACGATCAACGATTACGTCAATAAAAAAGAAACCAAGAAACTGCTGGCGGTGCCGGAAACTGTGCCTGTAAGTGGACAACAATACGCTGCTTTTTTGTATAAACGCATTGATTTGGCCCAGCATTTTATCGGTTCAGCCGCGCTTACCGCAACGGTCAACAAGCAAGCCGCTCAAATTGCCGGTGAAGAAAAAGAATTAAGCGACGCAAACGGCGGCAGCGGTTTTAGTTTTATTGATTTGGCCGCAGACAAGGCCGGTATCCGCTTTGGTGAAATGGCAACCTCATCGCCGGAAAATGCACGGAAAATGCAAAAGGCTATGTCCGAGATAAAAGATTACAGCGATTTCATGCCAGACCCTAGAGATCTTCCTGAACATATGAATGAGGCAGATTTTAAGAGGCGCTTTGAATCGACGAATAGCCCTGTTTACCAGGAGATTTCAAAGCAGATTGATGAGCGTGTTTCAGCGACGCCTATTTACAGTGCGGAATAATTGTAGGGGCGACCGGCCGGTCGCCCCCTGAATCAAAACTTAATTAAAAGTAGAACCCGGTGTGCCAGGCAAAACAGGCATTTTCTGTTTAGGGAACTCGCCGGTCAAGCCGTTCAAAAATGCCACAATATCGGCAATCTCTTCTTTGGTCAACGTCTTGCCCAATTGCAGCTTGGCCATCAACATGACTGCTTTATCCAGCGTTTTAACCGAACCGTTGTGGAAATAAGGCGCAGTCAAAGCGATGTTACGTAAGGTCGGTACTTTGAATAGATGCTCGTCCGCCTCATTTTTGCTGACTTCCGCTAAACCTTTGTCTTTGTGGAAATGATATTGCGCTTCCCAATATCCGTCGGGGATCGCAGGGAACTTCTGGAACATACCGGGGCCATTGAACGCAGGGCCGCTATGGCAATGGGTGCAACCCAATTCAGCAACCTTTTCCATGCCGCGAATTTGCTGCGCGGATAAGGCCGATTTATCGCCGCCTACATACTTGTCGTAAGGGCTGTTGGGCGTAATCAGGGTTCTTTCATAAGCGGCAATCGCTTTGGTTGCATTGTCTTTAGAAATAGCGTCTTTACCGAAAGCCTTTTCAAAGGGCTGCTCGTAACCTTCAATCGATTTTAGACGAGCCACGACGTCATCCCAGTTTTTCATGCCCATTTCAATGGGGTTGGTCACCGGGCCTGCGGCCTGAGCTTCAAGGCTTGGCGCTCTGCCATCCCAAAACTGGACGGCATTAAACGCCGCATTCCAAACGGTAGGTGCGCTTCGTCCGCCGGTTTGGCCGTTAACGCCCATAGAATTTGGTCTGTTATCTTCGCCGCCCAGCATGGTGTTATGGCATGAAGAACAGGAAACCGTGCCTGTAGAAGACAAGCGTGGATCATGATAGAGCATTTGTCCCAACTCAACTTTAGCAGGCGTTGTAGGATTATCCGCCGGTGCCGGTGCCTCTGTCGGTAATGTATCCCAAGCCGAAGCCACCGAAACTGAACTGGCTAATGCCAACGCTGTAACCAGCGAACGAATTTTAAACATACTATCCTCCAAAATATTATTTATGTTATTAGTGTGGGGGGAACCTAAATAGCTTGTAGGTTGGGTTAGCGGTAGCGTAACCCAACCTACACCTAATAAGGATTGTAAGATATGAAGCGGGCAAGGTACAACGAAATTTCTCTTGTTCGAGTTTAATTGCCTATTGCAGGTGCAAATTGGATAAACAACTCGCTGAACGGATAGCCTACCAAAGGCAGGCCGCCGTTGCTTTGAGTCCAATGGCAACGACCGCCTACCGTCACTTGGCTTTATTTTTTTGATTTACCAAACAAATTTTTTATTTTTCCAAATGATCCTTTGGGAGGATTAACGGGCTGTTGTTTGGGTTTACCAAACAGGTTTTTTATTTTTCCAAGCGAGCCTTCAGCGGGACTAGCCGGTTGTTGTTCAGATTCTGATGATTCATGCGGTATTTTTTCGTACATCTGTTGGGATGCTAAGAATGGCGATGTAGGCGTAGCGGCTTCGGCAGTCGGTTCAATCGCAATGGGGTTTTGCTCGTCTTCGTCTTCGTCCTGCCACCTGGTTTCAGCTTGCGGCTGTTCAATAACTTCTTGCTCAACTTCATCCGGCCACCTAGTCGCAGCAGCTTGAGGCTCTTCAAAAATCGGTTCGACTCTGAAATGGTCAGCAGTCTCGACAATCAGGGTTTCTTCAATAGCAGGACTTTCTTGCTGTTGCCAAGCCTTAACCGGTTCCGGTTCGGGCTTTACGGGTTGTGGTGCAGCAGGTTGCTGGTAAGTTTTCAGACTGGTGGATAAAGCTTGTTGAGCATCGCTTTGCTGTTGTAGCATTATTTTTTGTTCTTCAAATGCTTGTTCCAGCCTGGAAAGCTGGTTGGCTAAGGTTGTTTGCAGAACGTCAAGCAACGCTTCTTTCTCGACCAGTTTTGCTGTTTCCGCCTGACAGGTTTGTTGTAACTCAGTTTTTGCTTGCAGTGCGTTGCGCAGGCGTTCAATCAATTGCAAAATGACTTTACCATGCTGCTCCCATAAAGACTCAGCCTTTGCATCCTCAGTTGCTAATAGTGGCCGTTCGCCAAGATCGAAACTGGTCGCCAACGTCTGGATAATCCCGGCAATTTGCTGGTTGCGCTGATAAATCAGCTGCTCAAGCGCTAATGCCCGTTGTGTTTTAACTTGAACTGCGCTCTGGGCTTTTTCCATCTGCTCAATGGATGTCGCTAATTCCGCTTGAGCATACTGTAGCTGTTGTTGCGCTGCATTGAGGTTTTCGTGGACTTTTTTTTCATTGGCACGGTTCCCTCTTTTTAAGGAGGCAATCCTGATGCTGTATAGCGTTGCCGTCAGAAGCCAGACTGCAGATGCTAATGCCGCAGCGTACAACGGATTGTTCAGGGTAAGAAGATACCATTCGGAAAGAAGAGTTTTGATAAAGGGTAGATATTGTTCCATTGGAGATCCTTAATAAAAAGATGTTTTTCGTATATTGTACTAGCAGCCTTGTTTACAATGCTGATATTTTTAACAATTGCTTAAATACAGCTTTAATTTTGGGTTATATCGTCGTTTTTTCTGTTTGTTAAATTACAAAATACGCGCATCATTGGGCGCTAAACCCTTAACTGGTACAACCCAACGCATGAATATTGATCACATCACCGAAGTAAAAAACTATCTGCTGAACTTGCAAGACCGAATTTGCGCGGCGCTGGAAAGCGTGGAGCTAGAAGCCCGGTTTATTGAAGACCTTTGGGATAGGGCTGAAGGCGGCGGGGGTAGAACCCGTGTTTTGGCCAATGGACGGGTCATCGAGCAAGGCGGCGTCAATTTTTCGCATGTATCCGGTTTTAATCTGCCGCCTTCGGCAACAGCCAAGCGCCCGGAACTTGCGGATCGGCAGTTCCAGGCGATGGGCGTGTCGCTGGTCATTCATCCCAATAACCCTTACGTGCCGACCTCGCACGCCAATGTGCGGTTTTTAATCGCGGAAAAACCGGGCGAGCCAAGCCTTTGGTGGTTCGGCGGCGGCTTCGATTTGACGCCGTTTTACCCGTTTAAAGAAGATGTGTTGCATTGGCATCAAGCCGCCCGTGCGGCCTGCCAGCCTTTCGGCGATGATATTTACCCGACTTACAAAAAAGGGTGCGACGAGTATTTTTTCCTCAAGCACCGGAATGAAACCCGTGGCGTAGGCGGGCTGTTTTTTGACGATTTGAACGAATGGGGTTTTGATAAGTCTTTTGCTTTCATGCAAAGCGTCGGCAATCATTATATCGAGGCTTATCTGCCCATTCTGCAAAAACGCAAGGATACGCCTTATGGCGACAGGGAGCGCGATTTCCAGCTGTACCGACGTGGGCGTTATGTGGAATTTAACCTGGTTTATGATCGAGGCACCTTGTTTGGCTTGCAATCCGGTGGTCGTACCGAATCGATCTTGATGTCGATGCCGCCGGTAGCGCACTGGAAATACAACTGGCAACCAGAGCCGGGCAGTGCGGAAGCCGTGCTTTATGATGATTATTTAAAGCCGAAAAACTGGCTGAGTGATTGATTGGTACATATAAATTAAAGAATTTTTACCACGAAGGCACGAAGGACACGAAGTTTTTACGTTGTTTTTTCTTCGTGTCCTTCGTGCCTTCGTGGTGATATGTTTATACTTCCGGCCTAATCATTAGAACTTGCCTGAGACTAAATTGGAACCTATAATCGAACATTTTTTTAATGGGCGGCAGGTTGCAGCCTATTTACCATTAATTTATAGACAGAACAATGACTAGCCACATTATGCCGACCTATGGACGTTTACCGATCACTTTCGAACGGGGCGAGGGCGCATGGCTGTTCGACCAAAACAATAATCGCTACCTGGATGCGGTATCCGGTATCGCAGTGTGCAGTTTGGGGCATGCTCATCCTGCCGTGCATCAAGCCATTTGCAAGCAAAGCGAAAAACTGGTGCATACGTCGAATCTATACGGCATCGCCGTTCAGGAGCAATTGGCCGACAAGCTGACCGAAAAAAGCGGCATGGATAACGTGTTTTTTTGCAATTCCGGCGCGGAAGCCAATGAAGCTGCGATTAAACTGGCGCGCAAATACGGTCACGAGCAATGCATAGACAATCCGGCGATTATCGTCATGGAAAAAAGTTTTCATGGCCGCACGTTGGCGACGTTAAGCGCCACCGGCAACGCCAAAATCCAACAAGGTTTTGCGCCGTTGGTTGAAGGCTTTGTCCGCGTACCTTACAACAATGTCAATGCTATCGAACAAGCAATTCGACAGCATAACAATGTCGTCGCCGTGTTGGTTGAACCAATACAAGGTGAGGGCGGCGTCAATATTCCCGCTGCCGATTATCTTAATCAAATACGCAGCCTGTGCGATAAGCATAATTTACTGATGATGCTCGATGAAATCCAGACCGGTGTCGGGCGTACCGGCAAGTTTCTGGCCTACCAGCACAACGGGATATTCCCCGATGTCTGCACACTGGCTAAGGCGTTGGGCAACGGCGTACCGATTGGCGCTTGTCTTGCCAAAGGCAAAGCTGCCCAGGTGTTTACCGCCGGTAATCATGGATCTACCTTTGGCGGCAATCCGTTAGCCTGTAGCGCGGCTTTGGCGGTATTGGCGACGCTGGACGCTGAAAGCCTGGTCGAGCAGGCCGCGCAAAAAGGCGATGCGATCAGCTCGGCGTTTAAAAAACGGTTAGATGGCAATGCGCATGTTGTCGATATTCGGCATAAAGGCATGATGATCGGCATCGAACTTGACAGTCCATGCACTGAGTTAGTGCAGGCCGCGTTGAAAAACAACTTGTTGATTAACGTCACCAGCGAAAAAACCATTCGTTTGCTGCCGCCGTTAATTATCGACGAACAACAAATCACTCAACTCGTAGAAACTTTATCGACGCTTATTAATAAGCATACAGACACACTATGAATCCTAGACATTTCATCAGCCTGCTCGACTTATCCGGCGACGAGTTCCGTCGCTTGATCAACAGAGGCATCGTCCTAAAAAATAACCGCGATCCTGATTACCAGCCGTTAAAAGGCCAGGTGTTGGCGATGATTTTTGAAAAGTCCTCGACGCGCACCCGCATTTCATTCGAATCCGGCATGAGCCACTTCGGCGGCAGCGCATTGTTTTTATCGCCGAGGGATACCCAGCTGGGCCGCGGCGAACCTTTGCAAGACAGCGCCAGGGTTATCTCCAGCATGGTTGACGGCATCATGCTCAGAACCGATAAGCACGAAACGGTAACCACATTCGCCCAATATTCCAGCGTTCCGGTCATCAATGGCTTGAC
>JANYKK010000179.1 GCA_025361585.1 Methylobacter sp.
GACGCCCGGTAAATTGAAAGTGAACATTAATGCCAGCGGCCTTAAGTTCTTTCGCCATGACTCGGGCGCGGGTGATGTGGCCGTTGCCGGTGCCTTGTACGCCATAAAAAATTTTCATATTACGATTTGTCCCAAACTAAAAAGTGCGGTGCTGATACCCAAAATGGCGCCTACTAACGTGTCGGTCGGAAAATGCACGCCCAGTACTACGCGGGAGAATGCAACCAATGTCGCCCAACAATAAAAAAGGATCATTAAGGGAGGTAAATAATAGCCAAGCAATGTCGCCATCATGAACGCGGCAGAGGTGTGGCCGGAGGGGAAACTGAACTTATCCGAAGGGGTAATGTGGCTACGGAAGTTTTGTAACGCAGCTTGCGGGCGATTGCGCCTTAATCCGTTTTTCAGCACAAAATAAATCGGCCTTTCGATTAAAAAGGCCAATAGAACGGCATGCAGAATAGGGCTGTCGAAGCCTTCACGCCAATATAACAAGCCTGCGATGATCAGATACAGATAACCATCGCCGGTTTTTGACAGATAACGGCTGGCCGTGGTCAAGTTGGCATGCATTCTGGCATTGACCAGCCAAGTGAACATGAAAACGTCGTATTTATGGATGGAATAGAGCAGTTTCATTTCTTTCTCCTCCTGAAGGAAGTTCTGCAAAACTTGTGTTAAGGGTTGCCGAACTAGTCGACTGCGATTTTTTGCAGCGATGAAAAGCATTGGTCTTCAGAGCGAAGAATAAAACTCTTCTATGACAAAGAAATGAACGTTTGTTTACGATTTCGTGACAGCGGAGTGGATGATAAGGTTAATAGGCTGAGCAGGAATCTAAAAATACCAACTTACCCTATAACTGCATTAGGCATTGTTTTGAAAAATGGACAGATAGATTTTCTACGCCAGATTCTCGGTTGCTTCCGGTTTTTTTAAATGACGGCATTTGCCATATTGCAACGGCTAGGTTCGATGAGAATAAATCGACAAAAACGGATAGAAAAATAACGGGGAGTGAAGATTGTGTTCGTAAAGGCAACCGGACCGGTCGCCTTTACGATGGAGATTACCGAATCCGTCAGCCTCAAGGTCTGACAGTAAAAATCAGTTAATTGGGCAGGGCTGCTAACTTTTGTTGAACTTGAGCTGTGACATCAATCTGCTCAGCAGCATAAATAACGCCATCGGTGAGTAATAAATCAAAACTTTGATCTTTGGCTATACCCCGAATAACTTCAACGATATGACTTTGCAATTTACCCAGCTCTTCATTACGGCGAGCATTAAAATCTTCGCTAAATTCTTGCTGCGCTCTTTGTGCATCTCTTTTCTTATTTGAAATATCTTTTTCCAATTTAGCTTGCTCGGATTTACCCGTCACGGCCGCATCTTTAGATATTTGTGCCGCCATGCTTTCGATTTCTTTTTGTTGTGCGACCAACTGCTTATCACGCGGCGAAAACTCTTGTTCCAGACGTTTTTTGGCTTTTTCAGCTTGGGGCGCTTTCTCAAGGACTAAAGGGATATTGACAAAGCCAATCTTTAATTCAGCAAAACTGACATTGGTAATAAACAGCAGTCCTAAAAATAGGACGATTTTCGTTTTCATTGTTAAACAGGTCTCCGATTATAGTTAAATTAAATAGCGATAAAAACAGGTAAGTTTTGTCAGCTTGTATAAGGATAAACTCATTACATTAAAAAATGATTAAAGTGAACTGGATTATCTCATAGTCTGTATTTACACGGTTGGTTGGCAGGTACGAACAGCATTGCCTGCTCGATATATAAGACGTTTCAACAATAAAGAATCCTCACGTTAACGATTAAATATCGTTAGCTATGTGAAATACAGTGGGTAAAACACCCGCAGTTTTTGAATGTATACGTGTTGCGGCGTCAGGGATTATCCGGCTGATTTATTGCTGTTTGTCATTATTCACGTTCTTGTTGTGGGTGTTTTGACCGCCTCAAGCCTTACCTAAAATAGAGTAACAGACCGGAGTTAATATCAGGCTGGCGGCCATGCCCAGCAACAGGCCTGCCGACAGGGACAAGGTCATCGGAATCAAAAATTGCGCTTGCGGGCTAGTTTCCACCAGCGCCGGTAAAAATCCGGCAAAATTGGTCAGGAAGGCCAAAAAGATCGGTCGAAACCTTGAGGTGCATGCTTCGCAAATCAGTTCCGCAGTCGGCTTTTTCGGGTCGTTGTGTTCTTTCATATAATCCAGCAGCACTAGGCTATCGTTGACGACTACGCCGCTGGCCGCGATCATCCCTACTAACGACTCCATCGACAAAGGCAGCCCTGCCAATCCGTGTGCTATTATTGCGCCGCACCAAGCGACTGGCGCGGCCAACAAGAAAATCAACGGCTTTAGATACGAGCGGAACGGCACCGCAATCAGCACATAAATCACCAGCAGCGAGATCAGGGTATATTGCTTTAACGCCTCAATCATGGCTTGCTGTTCCTGGCGCTCTTGGCCGATGGTGATGCTCAGGCCGGGATAGCCTAAGCGCAGTTTTTTCAATTCAGCGCTTTCCAACTCAGAATAAATGGCGTTGACATCGCCTTTTTGCGGATCGACTCGGGCTTGTACTTTCAATACCCGGCGACGATCTTGCCGGATCAGCTTGGCAACGCCGGGGCTTAAGCTCACTTTAGCCAGCGTACCTAACGGCACGTGTTGACCATCCGGCAGTTGTACCGGCAGTGCAGTCAAGCTATCCAACGACTGACGTTCCTCGGGCGGATAACGCACCATCACCTTGACTTCATTGCGTCCTCGTTGCAAGCGTTGCACTTCATCGCCATAGTAGCCGTGGCGGACTTGTTCGGATAAGTCTTCAAGACGCAAGCTCAAACGTTCAGCTTCGGGCTTTAAGGTCAAGCGGATTTCCGGCTTGCCCGGTTCGCTGGAGTCAACCACATCATATACGCCCGGATAGCCTTCAAGCGTATGTTTGAGTTGAGCCGCAGCCTTAGGCAACAGTTCGGGATCGGCAGCGCCGACATCGAATTCGATGTCGTAAGGCACATCGCCTTCCTTGTACAGAAAATCGATTTTAGTACGTCCTAAATCACCGACCCGTTTGCGCCACGCATTGATAAAATCTTCAACGACTATCCGTTGCCGCCCTTCCTCTGAAAATTCAGTCCAAAAACCGGCGCCATGCTCCCAGACTATAGTTTCCAGTCCGACCACGACGCTGGCTTTATTCGGATCGTAGTTTGCTTTTTCTGCACCGTCCAGTTCGTCGCGCAAGGAAAAAAACGCCTGTTCCACTTGATGCGCCCGGTTGCGTATTTCGTTGTAAGGCGCATCCTGCGGCGAGGAAAGGCTAACCCAGAAACTATCCTTGATAACGTCGGCCTGCAAGGACATGCGCAGCCGCCCGCTGTCCAGCCATGCGCCGCACATTAGTATCAACACCACGAAACCGGCAATGGTAAGGTAACGCCAGTCCAGGGCGTATTGCAAAAACGGACGGTAGTAACGATCAACAAATAGTTCCAAGCTCTGGTTAAGCTTTCCACGTAAACGTTCCAGTTTGGAAGATTTGGTTACGGGGCGGTTGGGCGCAGCCAAATGCGAGGGCAGAATCAGCAGTGCCTCAATCAGTGAAAATACCAAGGTCAGAATCATCACCAGACAGATCGGTTTCATCATTTGTCCCGCCCATCCGGGCAGGAACAGTCCCGGCAAAAATGCCACCAAAGCTACCAACACCGACAAAATGACCGGTAAGGCTACTGCCTGTACGCCGCGAATCGCCCCGGCAAGACTGGCCTCGGCATCTTGCCCGTCTTGCTGATGGGAATACACGCTTTCGCCGATAATAATCGCGTCGTCCACCAAAATGCCCATCGCCAGCAGAAAGCCGAATAATGACAGCATGTTCAGGGATACATTCAGCGCAGGCATCAGCCACAACGCGCCGAGCACGGAGGTGAAAATCCCCACGCCAGCCCAAACAGCCACGCGCAGCCGTAAAAACAAGGTCAATACCAAACACACCAGCACAAAGCCACCAAGACCGTCTTCTACCAGTGTCTGCACTCGTTCATCGTAAGCCTGCGAATCGTCCCACCAAGTCGTCATCGCCAGACCTTCCGGCAGTTTCGGCTGCATTTCAGCGACATATTCCTTAACGCGGCGCGCCACTTCTACGGAACTGTATTTGGTGTGAATTTCCCAGCCTTGGGCGGTCTCGCCGTTATGATGCCATTCCGACAGCCGTTCTTCCAGGCCGTCACGGATCACTGCGACTTCACCGAGGAGCAGTCGCGTACCATCGGCATGGGTGCGCAACACCAAGTTGCCGATACTGAGTGCGTCTTGGGCTTTACCCTTGACCCTAAGCTGCAACTCGCCCGACGGCGTTTTTACCAGTCCGCCCGACTGATCCAGCGAGGCGCGGCGCACGGCTTCGGTGACGTCATGCAAGGACAAGTGATATTGATTCAGCTTGGCGGAAGCTATCTCGATAACGATTTCATAAGGAATCTCGCCGTAATTGCGCACCCGAAGTACGCCGGGAATCTGTTCAAGGTCTGTTCGAATGCGTTCGCCGAAATGTTGCAAGGTGAGAGGATTGGTAGGGCCGTGCAAAGCCACCCAGATCACGCCGTCATCGTCATTGCGAGTGGCCGGTTGTATGTCGATTTTTTCCAGGTTTTTCGGCAGCCGGGGGATGTTTTGAATGCGTCCGCGCAGAGAATTGATGATCTGTTCCTGAGCATAATCCGGCAACACCGACACTTTGACGGTGCATTCACCTTCGCGAACCTCGCTGTTCAGTCTCTTGATCCCCGGCATATCGGTAAGCGCCTCCTCGATGCGTATGCACACCGATTCTTCTATTTCCAGAGGGCCCGCTCCTGGATAGTTCGTGGTAATATCGATTTGCTGTGGACTGAAGCGGGGAAATACCTCCTTGTCCATTACTTTAAAACCGACGATGCCACCGATCATGATCAGCATCATTAACAGATTAGCAGCCACCGGATTGGAGGCGAACCAAGCCAACAGGCCGGTAGGGCGATATTGTGGAGAACTATTCATGAGCTAGAAAAATAATGCACTGTTCACGAAAAGACGTGGAATTACGCTCTAATGCACTTTGCTTATTACACATGGTTACACTGGTTCCCAAGCTCCAGCTTGGGAACCCAGATGACGAAGCTCTAGCTTCGCGAGACGGGAAGCTAGAGCTTCCCGCACCGAATTCCCAAGCTGGAGCTTGGGAACTAGCGTAACAGGGGGAACACGCCGTCCGGCAAAAGCGTTCAGATTTTCCACTCATTTTTCGTGCCTTTCGTGGACTACGCCTTGTAGCAATCATTCGACTCGGACTTTCATGCCTTCCACAGGCACTTGAATGCCTGCGGTCACAATCCGGTCGCCCGCGCTCAGGCCGCCTTTTACCAGAATACGATCCGGCTCGTTGCGCAGCACCTCAAGATGGCGAATGTGCAGTCGTAGCTCTGCATCAATAACCAACACTTGCTGAGAAGCATTGATTGCAACCTGGGGCAGCACAAACAGGTTTTGCAGCTCTTTGCCCTGTATCAGTGCTTGTACAAACAGCCCGGCCAGCAGCGGCGGATGATCGTCTTTTTGTGTGTAAGGATTGACTACTTCGGCAACGGCATAGAGGACGCCGGTGGTGTCATCCAGTTTGCCTTCGCTACGCACGATACGGCCTTCCCAGGTTTGCAAGGCTCCTGCAAATTCGGCAGTGAGCATGACTTTAGGGCAGGGCAGGGACGCTGCACCGCACTGTCGGCCTCCTGTTCCCAGCGGCAAATCGAGATTGGCCAGTTGGTCGGTCGGTAACGGTAATCTTATTTCAGCAAGATCGGTGGAATAGATGTGGGCGAGTTTTTCACCCGCCTGGATGGTTTGGCCCAGGCCCACCAGCTTGGTCTGTAATCGTCCGGTAAAAGGCGCGCGCAATTCGCAGCGACTGCGCTTGATTTTGGCTTGCAGCAGGTTGGCTTCGGCGGCTTTGAGTTTGGCGCGGGCCTCGGCCAGTTGAGGCTCACGCATCGCCAGCGATGTAGCTGTTCCTTCGCCCAGGGCTTGCCATTCATTGTGCGCTTGGTCGGCCTGAGCTTCTTCCATTGCCAATTGGCGTTTGGCTTCGGCAATTTGTGCCTGGGCTTGCGCGATTGCATAGTCATAATCGCGCGGATCGATAGACGCCAGCACATCGTCGCGGGCAAAAAAACCGCCGGTGACAAAATTAGCATGAAGCTGGGTAATTTTGCCTGAAACTTCCGGTATCAAATCGATTTCATTGCGCGGCGTGACGATGCCTTGAGAATGAACATCGAGCCGAAGTCTTTGCGGTTCGACCTGAATGACGGTAACCAGCGGCACGTCGGCGTTCGGCGTTTGCGGCATCATTTGCGGGCGCGTGGCGATAACCGCCCATGCACAGGCAATGCCGGTCAGCAACAAGGCAATAGGCAGGAGGATTTTCAGTCGGCTTGTTTCAATCATCAAATGCCACCACCCAGAGCCAAGTAAAGATCAATACGATTGCTGAGCAATTGCCGTTGCACGGAAATATGCGCGCTTTGGGCGTTCAGGGTGCTGCGGTAACTGTCCAGCAGAGTGAGAATTTCGATCAGACCCTGACGGTACGAATAGACCGCAAGCTTGCGGCTGGCTAGGGTTTGCTCTACTGCTTCCTTAAGCGCTTGCTCCTGTTCTCTAAGCCATTGTTCGGCAGCCAGCGCTTGTTCCACTTCGCGAAAGGCGTTAAGCGCGGTGCTTTGATATTGATTAAAAGCTTCTTCGGTGCGCGCCTCACTCAAGCGTATTCCGGCCTTCAAGCGACCGCCGGTAAAAATGGGTTGTACCAGTCCCATAGCTAAATTCCAGGCAACGGCTCTGGGATCGATAAGCTCTGTTAACGCCGGGCTACTTGTACCACCGGTGGCAGTCAAGGTAATCCGGGGTAAGAGTAATTTTTTGGCGCTTTCCACTCGGGAATCTGCCGCTTGCAGTCGTGACAGCGCGGCGATCAGATCCGGTCGTCGTGCCAACAGTTCCGAGGGTAATCCTGCGGATAAAACGCTCGGCGGTGTCGGTAAGACTGCAAGATTTTTTAAACTGTTGTCTGGATAGCGGCCCAGCAGCACTTCCAGCCTGCGCGTGACGATTTGCACCCGGTTACGTGCACCGGCAAGTTGCGCTTCGGCATTCGCCAAGTCGGTGAGTACCAAGCGCAAATCCAAGCCGCGAGTCAGGCCTCGGGCAAACCGACCGCGCACCAGTTCGACGATAATACGGCGATCCTTGATCGATTGTTCGGCGACATCGGCCTGAAGATTGGCTTCAATCAGCTCAAAATAGCTTTGCGCGGTGCGCGCCGCCAAGGATAGTTTTGCGCCGTGATAATCGGCAGTCACAGCTTCTGCTTCTTGCGCGGCCGCTTGTTGGGCAGCCTTGATGCGTCCCCAGACATCTATTTCCCAGCTCATTGTGAACAGCGCTTCAAATACGCCGGTCTCGCCAGCCGTTAATGTGGTGCGCTGGTATCCCGGTGCAAAATATAACTGCGGCCATCGGGGAGCTCCATCGATACGCACTTGCTCCAGTGCCGAATCCACTCGTGCGGCGGCGGCTTTCAGATCATAGTTATTGTTCAGCGCATCCTGTACTAATGCGCTTAGTCCGGGGTCGTTGAAAGTACTTAGCCATTGCGTTGCGATGGGGTTGCTGGAAGGATGATCTGTTGTCCACTGAGGGGGCGACTTCGTCATACTGATCGCATTACGCTCCGGCGCCGTCGCGCAGCTTGCCGCAAGCAAGATGATCATGCAGATTAAAAGGCGTAGGTCGGGCAATATCTTTTCGTTGCCCGACGCTCCTGATGTCGGTGATGAAGTGGCGATGAATAACTTGATCGTCGCTTCGGTGTTCAACCATAGACATGTCGGGCATAAACAACATGCCCGACCTACCTTAGCAGCGTTACGAATACGACCGGACAAATTACTGCTCCACAGTCACAAAGGCTATCTTGGCAATTCCGGCGTGTTGAACGGTTGCCATCACTTCGGCAACCTTGGCATAAACAACGTCCTGATCGGCATATAAATGCAAGCCGACCTCAGGGTTCCGCAAAAGCTCATCTTTTAAAGCCGTTTCCAATGCGGTCAGATCAGTCATGGGTATTTTGTTCAGCGTTATGCCCCCCTGCATATCGATGCCAAGTTGCAACGGTTGTTCCTTAACATCCGCAGTGGTTGTAGCGGTTTTTGGCAGGGTTACATGCACCGATTGGGTGAGCAGCGGTGCGGTTACTAATAAGATAATCACCAGCACCAACATCACATCGACCAGCGGCGTGACGTTAATTTCGCTCATTGCTTCATCGCTTTCCGATTGCGGTTTGAAGGCCATGTTTATACCTTGTCCGTACTTAAGGCGATATGCAAAAAGCTGGCGACAAAGTTTTCCAAACCGGCACGTTGCTGTTTGACTAGACGCAGGAAAAAGTTATATGCCAACACGGCGGGTACGGCGACGGCGATACCGATAGCGGTGGCAACCAGCGCATCGCCGATCGGGCCTGCGACCACATCCAGACTGGTCGAGCCGCTGGCAGTAATCTCATGCATCGCATGCATAATGCCCAACACCGTACCAAACAGGCCAACGAATGGCGAAGTGCTGCCTATACTGGCGAGCAGGGTCAGGCCGCTTTCCATCAAGTGTTGCTCTTTTTGCATTTGTACCAGTAGAGAATGTTCGAGCAAGTCAGCCGGAGAACCGCGATATTTAAGATGTTTACCGTCAGAGCCGCGGCTTTCATTCAGCCAGACAAATCCCTGCTGTGAGATTCGTGCCTGCGGCCCTATCGCGGCGTCGTCCGGCAGTGATTCTGCTTGGGCCAGATCGGCCGCATCCCAGAACGCCAGGTTAAAACGCCGGTTACGATAACTGTTATTGGTGAACTCCCAGATTTTGTAAAAAATCACCGTCCAGGTGGCTACCGAGAAAATCAGCAGGGCGTATAAAGTACCGTCGATAATGGTTCTCGGTTCAATATGGTAGGGCATTAAGGTCTCCTTTTTAGTTGTTCAAAACAAAATTAATAGGTACGACTACCGAACTGGACACCGGCGTGTCACCTCGTTTGGCGGGGATAAATTTCCATTTTTCGACTGCTTCGATAGCCGCTTCGTCGAGCACGTCATAGCCGCTGCTGCGTTGAACGGTGACTTCCTCGCTATAGCCTTCAATGGACACTCTCACCAGCAGCCGGACAGTGCCTTCCCAACCTCGGCTGGTAGCAATGCCAGGGTACTTCGGTTTGGGGTTGGATCCGTAATTGGCATTGAAATTCGCTTCGGTAAAAGATGCAGTATCCGCCGTCGTTTTGCTTGCGACCTTTGCGGCAGCGCTAGCTGCTACCGGAGTAGGGGCAGATTCGGCTTTTGATGGCGCAGGCAACAATTCATCGGCTAAAGCCTGCGGCTTTGGCAGTTCTATTTGTTTGTGGGTAACCGGCTTCTTCTTGACCGGGTTTTTAATAGGCTCTTTTTTCGGCTCCACCGGTTTAGGTTGTACAACCGGGGCAGCTGCCGCCTGTTGACTTGGCGCAGCAACCAGCGATACCTCCATGATCATTGGTTGAGCCTTGATAAAAGGTTCGGCAGGTTGCAGCATCCAGATAGCGGCCCATAGATGCAGCGATAACGCTAAAGTCAATAATAAGCCGCGCATGGAGTACGGCTTTTCTTGACCGGTTAAGGCTTTAAGCAGAGAACGCATTTTTTGTTCAGTCGGCATTGCAGTGCCAGCCAAAGACGTTAATGCCTGAACGATCAGGCCGTCTTTAGGGCTTTTGAATAAATACATAGGGAATATCGTCTTCCTGACTAAGCATGTTCGGGCGGACGGCTTAACAGCGTGATCATTCGCTCAAGTTTGCCATCAACTTTGGCCACATAATCTTTGAGTTGAGCCAGTTCGCTTTGAAGGTCATGGGTATTTTCATGAACATGCTGAAAATGCACTTGAAAATATCGGGGTAGAGGAAATAAATCGATTAAATCGTCATCCACCTTAATACTGCGATCTTTAGACAGCTTTGCCGGGATCTTTTCAGTCTTAGCTTTTTGTACCAGTTTTAATGCTTTCATATCTCCTGCCTTATTTCGTTAGTTTATTTTACATCAGTCTTTAATCTGGTGATAAAGACAAAATAAGCAGCATAAGTCCTCACCTGGACTCTTCCATACATAAACAAAGTCTTCAATCATCATGATCACGTTAAAAAAACCATCCCTGGAATAAGTTTGTCATACCTGACCAGTTTAATGAGGAAGACAAGAGAAGCTCAGAACTTGTTGCGTTTAACTTAACATCCAATTTTGAGGGAAAAACAACAAATTGCGGGGTTCTACTATAAGACGTTTCAGGTGCAAGAAATCCTCACCTAAAAGATAAAAAAATCATAACTAATCAACAAGCGACTGGCCGACAACTTCTCATTACTTAGGAGGGGCTGTGTATTCACCACGAACTCGGTAATGGCAATCAGGCAAAGGACATAAAAAAATCCCCGTTTGAAAGGTCCGAGCGGGGATCAAGTTCAAGGCTCCGTTTAGGCGGATTGCCTAACGGCGAATCCGACCTACGGTTCTATAATTACGCCATATAAGGTTGACTGAAGACTGTGTCTACCGTTCTTTGGTATACCAAAGCCCTTTATTGATTGAAGGTATATTTAATACGTTAGAGTAAAACCGACAGAAACCGAACGCCCCATGCCGGGGAGGTTGCGGTTGTTTCTATAAGGCCAGTCAACATTGGTAATACTCATTGCATAGTAGTCGCCTGCATTAACGCCAGCCAGCGGATGATAGTACTGCTTATCCAATACGTTATCCAAACCGACATCGATGGTCAGGTTTTTATAGGTGTAGCCGGTTTTAGCGTTTAACAATATATAGGACGGTGTAGTCAACTCATTGCGGATTTGCTGAACATCGCTTTTACGATCGACAAACTGCATTTCAACAGCGTTACTCCAGCCTCCTTTTTTATGATCCAGACTCAACTTGGCGTTGAACGGCATCATGTGAAAGAGATTGCCGCCATCCATGCGTTCACCGCGGACATAACCTAACACTGTGTGGGTAGCGAATTCGCCTAGTGCTTGATCTTTAAATAAATTAGTTCTGGCGCTTAAATCCGCGCCCCACAGTCTTGCATCATGATTGCCATGGCTCAAGAAATAAAACCCATTGTCCCTGTGTTGTCCTGGTGTAGCAGCATCACCTGGCTGACCGTAATAGCCAAAACCTAACGCGCTGTTGCAGATTGGATTGTTGGGGCCGCATCTGTCAGCATCAATGAAATTTTCAATATAGCTTAAATAAGGCGTTGCCTTGATTTCCCAATTGTCATTGTCGGCATCATGAAATGCCGCTGTGAAGCTGATGTTATGTGCGGTTTCCGGTTTCAGATTCATGTTTCCTACATATCCGTTACCGTCACCGAATGCGCCGATCATGCTCATAGACATAAAATTGGTACTCCAGGGATAGAGTTCGTATATTCCCGGAGCCCGGTTTTTACGTGCATAGCCGAATTCATATTGGCTGGATTTGTTAGGGGTAAATTGCATTAATGCACTGACATCGAAAGTATCGAAATCCCGTTTATGATCTTTGGCATTGAAAGCCGCTGCTTCTTTAACAGTTCGTCCAGTTGGAGAAAGCACAGGATCCTGATAGGGTTGCACATTTCCGGTATCGGACATTGTATGGTCATAACGAATGCCTAACATGGACTTCCATTCCGGCGACCAGTTGGCCTCCCATTCAGCGAAAGTACCCAGTCTATCTCGAGAGGCATTATTCAAGTTTACGAATGAATTTGGCCACATGCCGCCTATTGCCGTTCTGGGCGCGCCTGCATAGGGAGGTACGGGGGACCACCATTCGTCCAGTGTATTCATGTGTAATTCGTTGCCGACTCTCAAGGTGTCGCGTTGACCGAACGGTATTTCAGCTAGAATCTTATATCCCAAATTACGGCCTCTGACATCCATAGGCATTATTGCATGACTGGCGGTATATGGTCTGTCTGCTGTGTGGTATAGAGGAAACAATTTATCATAGCCAATATCCATAAAATGAGAAGTATTTTCCAGATAGAGTTTGCCATCCAGCTTACCCCAGTCGTAATCGCCCTTGTAATGGATGTTACCGAAGATGCTGTCGTTTTTTAGCATATCCATGCGTGCGGTGGGAAAACCTTGAAAAGGGATGTGTTGTTGACCGCCTTTAATTTCCAGCAAATGATTGTCAAATTTGAAGGCTAATTTAGCGGCGTGATTTTGGTTTTCATACGCAGTCGATTTGATGATGTCACCATTACCGTCGCTGTAATTCCTGCTTTGGCTGTGCGAGCCGGTGTAATCCAGTCGCACATGTTCATTGGCGACACCCGCAGCCATACTGCCGCCAAACGCGTCGCCGTTGCTGCGGTAAAAGCCGGACAGTTTGCCGTCTAGCAGCAGACCTTTACCGGACTCGGCAAACACGGGATCGGGCGATTGAACAACAATGGTGCCGCCTATGCTGTCGCCACCCATGCTAACCGGGGTGACGCCTTGCAATACCTCAATTTTGCCGACATTCGTGCGGTCAATATAGGACAAAGGGGGATTCATGTGGTTGGCGCAGGCCGAAGTAATCGTCATGCCGTCAACTTCCACTTTTACGCGCTCGTCGCTCAGACCGCGAATGATGGGCAGTGAAGAAACACCGCCGTTCGCCTGAACAGTCACACCGGGAATATCTTCCAGCAATCGGGCTGTATCTTGTACTTGCGCCTGCCGTTGAAGCAACTGAGAACCCGCTATCGTTGTTTGACTTAAAGCCCTGTACGACGCGGACTTGCCCGTCACCGTCACCTTGTCCAAAGTCACCACGTCATCCGGCCGCACCGTAGGCATCTTTTCCAGAGTCACGGTGCGGCTACCGACCATCCGGTAACTCAAACCGCTATTTCCAAGCAACTGTTGTAATGCAGCTTCCGGGCTATATTTCCCGCTCAAGCCTTTGCTTTGCAAGCCTTCGGTAATTGCCGTGTCATAGACCAGTTGCAGGCCGCCGGTTTCCGCCAGTTTGTTCAGCGCAGTCGCCAGCGATCCTGCGGGAATGTTGTATTGCTGGTTATCGGCCAGCGCGATGCCAGGTATGCAAACCGCACACACCACACCAAGCAGTACCGCAGATATATGGTTGGCAAGGCGGCGCTTACCGAATGCTGTTGATTTTTTCAATGTCATGAATATCCCTCGATACTGTTGTTTTGTGAATAACCGTTAATGTGACGCATGGACTGCACAAAACAGGAGGCGAGGGAAGAATTTTTTTGTAGCTATGTAAGTCAGTTTTAATTCAGCGCTAAGCCTGCCGAACCTCAGATGGAGTTGGGAAGCCCTCATCCGCTCGCCTTGAGCTTATCAAAGGCCATTCGCGCTATGACTTAAACCATTCATGCTTCGACAAGCTCAGCACGAACGGCTTAAGTCAACAGTATTGAGTTGGAAGATCCCGCGATAGGCGTAGGATCAACAAAAATGCTAGCGATGCAGCAAAATCAAATAATCGTTGATTCTGGTAGAATGCACAGACAGGGAGCTTTCCAGTGCGCTGAGCACAGCCAGCGGCTGGTTGGTACGGAACACGCCGTTGACGCGCCGCTGAGCAATGCTGTCATCAGTGACCAGCAGATAGCCGTGATAATAACGGTTAAGTTCGGCAATCACCTCGCCCAGCGGCTGATCCTGAAACACCAGCTTGCCGCGCTGCCAAGCTGTCACCGTCTGGCTATCGATAGCTTTAACGCTGCTCAGCCTTGCTTTCTGATTGTAAACAAGCTGCTGCCCTTCGCTGACCACCGCATGCGACGCCTGACCGTCAGCTTGCCCAACATCGACTGCAACACTGTGTTGGGTAACGCTGACTTCGGTTTGGCTACCCTGCAAGCGAATGTTAAAAGCAGTGCCCAGCGCTGTAACAGTGCCGTGTTCGGCATGCACCTGAAAAGGCCTGGCCGCATCGGGA
>JANYKK010000203.1 GCA_025361585.1 Methylobacter sp.
GTCAGGTTGATCGCTTCGGTCGTCGAATTTGCGCCGGTTCCGGCAATCACCGGTATTCTGCCGCCGACAAAATCGACAATCGCTTTGATTACAGCGCAGTGCTCATGTTCGTCCAGCGTCGCCGACTCGCCTGTGGTGCCGACTGCGACCAGGGCATCGGTTCCCTCGGCTATATGAAATTCAACCAGCCTTTTTAAGCTTTCCCTATCCACCGCACCGCGTTCATCCATCGGTGTGACTAAAGCGACGATACTACCTTGAATCATGAAATCTCTCGATCAAAATTAATGCTGTTATAAAATTGCCGCCATTATAACAAGCAAATAACTTTGTAGGGGCGGATTTAAACGGATTTTTAAAACCACGCCAAGTCCTTTATGCGCTTTAAAACCAGTGTTTTCTCTTAGTTACAAAGTTCTTTTTGTTGTAAGTAGCGTCGCAATAAATCCAATGCCAGTAACGCCGCCTGATTTTGTTTGCGTTCGATAGGGCCAGCCACCGATCCGGTGGTTTGAAAAAACCCATCTTTAGTCAGCAACGTATTATATAAAATAATGGCTTGATCTTTATCGTGAAAGGTTGATTTGTCCCCGGAGTAGAGCTGAACCAGCACAAAATCGGCGGTGCCGGTCTTGTGTATTTCATTGGCGATGGCCTGTGCGGTTGCCGGTAAATCATTGGTATTGTCGGTAACTGTAAGCTTTCGACAGAGCTTTTGCAGAGATTGCTCGTAGCGGGTTTCCAGCAGCCAGTCTTTGCCTATGCACTTGGCCGCAAGCAAACCCTGGCTGGCGGTTTCCACAACCGCTAGCGTGTGTTTCCCTGCCGTCATCAACTGGTCGACGGTAAACACCAAGTCGCCGCTGGCCTGCCCCAAGCCGTCAATCGCATACACATTGTCGCCCAGCTCTGCTGCAACTTGTCCGACCAACGAGGTCAAAATGGTTTCTGGATAACCCTGCGGAAACAGCAATTTGGTTTGCACGTCATCCGGGCCAGCCCGAAAACCCAGCCGCACTTGAGGCGGGATTTCAATCATGCTAATCCGCTGCTGAATGGCCGACTCGCCTAAACCAAATGTTCTGAGGGTGATTAGCTTGTCGGGGCGCAATAAAAACCGGCTTGCCAGCGTGGGCTGGATCGACTCCAAAAACAAATGTCGCATTTCGGTCGGCACGCCCGGCACAAACGCAAACCAGCAGCGCCCTGCTTGCAGGGAAAAACCCGGCGCGGTGCCCCAGGCATTATCGATACGCACCGCGCCCTTCGGAAACATCGCCTGCTTGCGGTTTGATTCGGGCATAACCCGGTTTCTAAGCGTAAAGAAGCGTTGAATCTGCTCAAAGGCAACGGCGTCGAATTCCAACGGCAAACCGAATGCTTTGGCAACCGCTTCGGCGGTCAAATCATCGCTGGTCGGCCCGAGTCCTCCAGTGCAAATGCAGCAATCTGCACGGCTTGATATTTCCTTAAGCAAAGCGACCAGATCATCGAGTTTGTCTCCCACAGCGGTATGCCGGGTTACCGTAAAGCCCATGTCAACGACCCGCTCAGACAACCAAGCCGCATTAGTATCGACAGTTTGCCCGGTAACGACTTCTTCGCCTTGGGAGAATATTTCTAGGGTCGGGTTCAAAGTGTAGTGGTGAATAAGTTAAGAATCGTTGATTTCGTAAGATTATAGCGTGAAAAAAGACTATGCCGGGCTGGATATTATTTTCCCTGCAATTCTCTCTTTGACATCCGAGTTGTCCAACTGAAAGCCAGGACAAACGGCAACACATCACTTTACCATGCAAGTTTTTAAAGACAATTAGCGGCTCGCCTGTCAAAATCGAGGAACCGATTCGTCAGCCAACGGAGTCCGATATGCCATGAAACTACATCCTATTGATATGCACAACGCCATTACCGCATTAACTTGCGCGCTGGATTTGGTGGGAGTTGACGAAGTCAGGCACGGCAAACGGGTGGCGATTATGGCCAGGACTATTGCCCAGCATCTAAACTGGCCAGCGACGGAATGCCTGTCCATCCTTTACTCCGGCATGCTGCATGATTGCGGGGTTTCCAGAATCCATGAACACCACCAGCTCACAGAAACACTGGAATGGGACGGTGCAGAGGATCATTGCATCCGTGGCGCCGATTATTTGTCGGCCTGTCAGCCGTTGGCACACTTGTCCAGCGAGATTCGCTATCACCACACCCGCTGGGAAAAACGGCTGGAGCCTTCTGTCGATCATCACATTCGCTTGCGCGCCAACCTGCTGTATCTGGCGGATCGCATCGATATGCTGCAAGCGCCTTTCCTGAACAACGGCCAGATTCTGACCGAATATCCGGCGATTATCGCGCAGATCAAAACGCTGTCCGGCGTATTGTTTGCGCCGGAGTTGGTGGACGCCTTTGCCGAAATCGCCAATGTAGAAGCTTTTTGGCTGGCAATGGAACCCGAATACCTGGATGAAGACTTGCGCGGCATCGGTAACCATACTCCAACGACCCTGCTCGATATTCCTGCGATCAAAGAGCTGGCGCGGCTGTTTTCGCGGGTGGTGGACGCCAAATCCCCGTACACCGATGAGCACTCGCAACGGGTCGCGCATATCGCCCGGCAATTGGCTATGGATTTTGGCATTAATGGCTATGAACTGGAGCAGGTTGAAATCGCCGGGCTGTTGCACGACATCGGCAAACTACGGGTATCGGAAGACATCATCGACAAACCGGGCAGCCTGACGCCTGAGGAACGAGCCACCATGCACCGCCATAGCTACGATACCTTCCGCATTTTGCAACGCGTGTTTGAAGGTTCAAAAATCCCGGTATGGGCCGGATTCCACCATGAGACCTTGATCGGCGACGGTTATCCGTTTAAAAACGATAACAAAGAACTGGATCTGGAATGCCGCATCATTGCCGTTGCCGATATTTTCCAGGCTTTGGCGCAAGAAAGACCTTATCGCCATACCATGAGTCTTGAGCATATTCTCAACGATTTACAGTCGCGCGTTGCAACCGGCCATCTCGACGCCGGAGTGGTTGCCCAATTGACCGAAAATGCCGAACTTTATTATCGGCTTGCCGTGGATTGATACATTGATTTTTAGGAGCGAAACTCCTGACATTCGCGTATGTACGTCATGCAACAAAAAGAGCAGGCCGTTGTCGAAAAACTTACATAAAACTGAATGTCAGTATCGAAATCATTAGCGATTTATTATGAATCCGGCATTGCCGCCAAACGGTTCTCCAATTCGGCGCTGACCAAAGCATCGTAATGGCGCTGTAGGATAGAGTCAGTAGGACGCGGCCACAAAGCAGATTCGACTTCACTTTGTAGATAAGTGAGAAAATGCTGCCTGGGTGCCGAACCCTCGGAACCTGCCAGTTCTAAATTAGAGCAAGAGTCACAAGCGTCGGCGGATTGTCGGGGAGATTTTGGGGTGCTGCGACCGAATGGTAAAAAAGCACATACTGCAATTAAAAGCATGGCCAGGAACAACAGAATAACTTCGAACATATCAATACCTCGCAATTATTTGGAAAACGTCAAAGTACACACATCAGATAGATGTTGATAACTCAAGTTTCTAACAAGCAATTAAAATGCCATGGTATATATGCATCTAACAGATTGAATATCATTGTTAATTTATTGCACTAAGATACAATAATTGGTGCTTTTGAACCAATTTGTCAGTAATCCCCCAATACCGCCCACGACTGTTCATCCTAAAATCGCAATTGAGCGTTCAAAGGATGGGCATGTAAAATGAACCTATCGAAGCACGAACAATTTTCACATGCTCCAACTGCGGTTTTAGGTTTGTTGTCAGGCTAAAGTATGTTTCGGAATCGGGGATTGACTTTACCGACCGAGAAACGATGTGAAACAGGACGCGGCAACAAATAGAAATTTGTGTATTTCTTAAAAACAACCGGGCTTTTATTGCCTATTTCTTCAAAATACAAAACCCGGATTTCCCATTAGCGTCTCAACTTCTAACCTATTCAGAAGGAACCACCGCATGAAAATAATTTCCTGGAATGTCAACGGCGTTCGCGCTGTGCAAGGCAAAGGCTTTGCCGAAACGCTCGCGCTGCTTGATGCCGACTGCATACTGCTGCAGGAAACCAAGGCCCAGGCCGATCAGATCGACAAAGCGCTGGAAGGCATTGACGGTTACCGGATTTACTCCAACTGCGCCGAACGCAAGGGCTATTCCGGCGTGACGATCTTATCCCGCAAGGAGCCGCTGCAAGTCAGCAGCGACATCGGCATTGTCGAACACGACCAGGAAGGCCGGGTGATCGTCGTCGAATTCGAAAACTTTTACCTGCTGAACGTTTATGTACCGAATTCAGGTGAGGCATTAGCCCGGCTAGATTACCGCCAAACTTGGGATGCAGAATTTTTGGCCTATTGTCAGCAACTACAAAAGAAGAAGCCGCTGATCGCTTGTGGCGATTTTAATGTCGCGCACCAGGAAATCGATATTGCGCGTCCGAAGCCGAATTACAATAAATCGGCCGGTTATACCCAAGTCGAAATCGACGGTTTCAGCCAATTTATCAACGCAGGGCTGGTTGATAGCTTCCGGCATTTTCATCCAGACACCGTCGCCTATAGTTGGTGGAGTTACCGTGCCGGTGCCAGGGCAAAAAACATCGGCTGGAGGATCGATTACGTATTGACCAGCGAAGTACTGGTCGACAAAGTCAAGCAAGCCTTTATTCTGCCTGAGATTCACGGGTCGGATCATTGTCCGGTCGGCATCGAGATTGATCTTTAAGATATGCCGATACGAGAACAATTGATGCGCGCCCACCGCGCTGCATTATCGAATTGCAAAAAATGCCCCGAAATGATCGGCCCGGTCGTGAGCGGAAGCCCGGTGCTGTCGAAGATTTTACTGATCGGCCAAGCGCCCGGCGATAAAGAAGGCGGTTTCGGTAAACCGTTTGCCTGGACAGCCGGTAAAACGATGTTCAAATGGTTTGAACGGATTGGGCTTGATGAACAGTCTTTTCGGCAGCGTGTTTACATGGCTGCCGTGTGCCGCTGTTTTCCGGGCAAGAATCCCAAGGGCGGCGACCGCGTGCCAAGTCCCGCCGAAATCGATAACTGCGCGAGCTGGCTGCAAGCGGAAGTCGATTTGCTTAAACCCGAGCTAATCCTGCCGGTCGGCAAACTGGCGATCAGCCAATTGATGCCGGTTAAAAGGCTCAACGACGTGATCGGTGAAATTCATCCGGTCACCTTTCACGGTCATCACACAGAAGCCATCCCCCTGCCCCATCCATCCGGCGCATCGACCTGGCATCGAACCGAAACGGGCCTCGCGCTGCTGGAATCGGCATTAACGATTCTGCAACACCATCCGTCCTGGCAACAAATTTGCCAAGCCCGTATGCCGGATAATTTATAGAGGGCATGCTGTTTATGTCCGGCCCATAAATTTAGCTAAAGGACGGGCCAGTCGCTCCTATAGCAACCAATGTCCACCATTCATCAACACACCATGCCAAAACGG